>JANMOR010000421.1:0-5761 GCA_031369435.1 Chitinophagaceae bacterium | reverse complement strand
TCATTACTTGTTCCTTCACTGATAGTATTAATAGCTTCGGGATATCATCATCACTCATTTACTGATCCTGCTTTTATCAAGGCAACTGCAGCATCGGTAGTATTGGGAGTTTTTGGAACAGCGGTTGCATCCGTATTATTTTATATGCTCATGAAAAGAGCAGGTGCGCTGTTTTCCTCCATGGTTACTTATGGAGTTCATTTTGTTGCAGTGATGTGGGGACTGCTTGCCGGTGAAGTGATAACACTTTTGCAGGTGCTTGGCCTGCTGATCATTCTTGCAGGTGTTTACCTTGCCAACAGGCAATAAAAAAGGAATGCAGCTTGCATTCCTTTTTTTATTTGATTACAGTTTATTTACACTGACATGATCTCTTTGTCTTTTGCTTCAAGATGTTTATCGATCTGCACTGTATAACGATCGGTGAGTGCCTGTATATCTTTTTCTGCATCTTTTGCAGCGTCTTCACTCAGGCCATCTTTTTGCAATTTTTTTATATGTTCAATTCCATCACGCCGAATACTGCGGATTGCAACTTTAGAAAGTTCACCTTCACTGTTTACTCTTTTCACCAATTCTTTTCTTCTTTCTTCGGTTAATGGTGGAAGAAACAAACGGATAATATTACCATCATTCTGTGGTGTTAATCCAATATTTGAATTGATGATTGCCCGTTCAATTGGTTGCAGCATATTTTTTTCCCATGGCTGAATGGTAATGGTTCTTGCATCTACCACGCTGATATTTCCAACCTGGCCTAAAGGAGTGGGGGTACCATAATAATCAACCACGATACTATCCAGCATATTTGGGTTGGCTCTGCCTGCACGGATTTTTACCAATTCAACTTCAAGATGTTGAATTGCTTTTTTCATGTGGTCTTCGGCATCCATCAAAATTATTGAAAGCTCGTCTGTCATACAATGAATAATTATTGAGCTGCAAACCTAATAAAATTGGTTCTACTGCAATCAAATAAAAATAAGGAGTTTATTTGGCCACCTCTTCAGGCTCATGCACCGGTGCAGTTGCTTTTATAGGTATGATCTTGGTTTCGCTGCCAATTTTTTCTTTGGCATCAAAAGAAAGCGGGAACAGCTTGCGGCGGTTGGCCCTGTTTGAATAGATGAGCAGGCTGATGACTGAAAAGCCAACGCTGACCAGGCCAAATAATAAAAAAGTAATGTTCAGGTTGCGGCCCAGCAAGGTGGCACCGGCAATTAGAATATTAAATGACACGGCCAGGAAAGTAACCATATTATGACTGCATCCTTTTGCCAGCAATAAATGATGCACATGATTACGATCGGGGCTGAAAGGTGATCGTCTTGATAAAATCCGGTATGCAAAAATTCTAAGCGTATCAAATAAAGGAACAAATAAGATTGCAAACCCTATAGCTGGTGCAGCAGGAAGAAAAACTTTTGCCGTAGGTACTGTTGCAATTTGTATAAACTTAATAACAAGGATGGAATTGACCAGCCCCAGTAACAATGATCCTGTATCGCCCATGAAGATTCTTGCAGGTGAAATATTAAATATTAAAAAAGCAAGCAGGCTTCCCGCCATAGAAAAAGACATAATTGAATACAGCGGTTGATCAGCTAAAACAAAATAAACACCAAAGGCGATACTTGTAAATAAACCCAACGACCCTGCAAGACCATCCACCCCATCAATTAAATTAAATGAATTGGTAATTACAACGATTGTGAGATAGGTAAAGATGAGACTCATGAGGAATGGCATTTTTTCAAACCCTAAAAAACCAAACATTCCATCAATTAATACGCCTCCTTTATAAACAATGATAAATGCAGCCAATAACTGACCTAAAAATTTTTTCAATGGTGTTAGTACAACGATATCGTCTTTTAAGCCGAGGAAAAACATCACAAGAAAAGCAGCGCCAAAATATTGAAGTTCTGCCCATCCTGTAGGTGCGGCAATAAGAAAAGCCATAATAAACCCTGCGAAAATTCCGATTCCACCAAGTGAAGGAACAGGGTTGGCATGGAGCTTCCTGTCGTCGGGCACATCAAATAAATGCTTCATTTCGGCTACCCTGATAATAATGGGAATAGCCGAGAATGTAATTAAGAATGCAATTACCGATCCTATAAGAAGGTGATCCATGAAGTTTAGGTTTACTAAGTTACAAAGCTAATGATATAGCCCGAAAGTCAAAATACATAAATAACTATCTGGTTTTACACTTTACAGCTATTATATCCATGGTCAGATACCAAAAATGGTGAAAAAGTTTACTGAACATGAAAATATTTTTTCTGTTAGCTTTGCCGCAATTCAAATAAAATGGCAGAACTCAAAGAAATAGCAACGCAAATAAGAAGAGACATTGTTCGTATGGTACATGGTTGTCAAAGTGGGCATCCGGGTGGCTCATTGGGCTGCACAGAATACTTTACTGCTCTGTATTTCAAGGCAATGAAACACAATCCCGCTTTTGATATGAATGCAACAGGCGAAGATGTTTTCTTTCTTTCCAATGGTCATATATCCCCTGTTTTTTATGCTACCCTCGCCCGTAGCGGATATTTCCCTGTTGAAGAATTGAAAACGTTCAGAAAATTAAACTCAAGATTGCAGGGCCACCCTACTACTCATGAACATTTGCCCGGCGTACGAATTGCTTCGGGATCATTGGGCCAGGGCTTAAGCGTTGCCATTGGTGCAGCTTATTCCAAAAGGCTCAATAAAGAAAACACCGTTGTTTATACATTGCATGGTGATGGCGAATTACAGGAAGGACAGAACTGGGAAGCGATCATGTTCGCAGCACATCATAAAATGGATAACCTCATTGCCACAGTTGACTGGAACGGTCAGCAGATTGATGGCCCTACCAAAAAAGTAATGAGTCTTGGTGATTTGAAAGGTAAGTTTGAGGCCTTTGGCTGGGAAACGCTTATCATTGAAGATGGTAATGATATGGATCAAATGGTTGCCGGTTTTGAAAAAGCCAAATCTTTTCTTGGTAAAGGAAAACCCATTGTAAACCTGATGAAAACTGAAATGGGACAGGGAATTGATTTTATGGTTGGCAGTCATGAATGGCATGGCATTGCTCCTAATGATGAACAATTAGCCAATGCATTGCAACAATTAGGAGAAACCAGTTTGGGGGATTATTGATCTACTGAGCTCTTAAAGAAATTTTTTGCCGGGCAGCTTTTACTGAAGGTATCCAGGATGCAAGGAGGGCTATTAAAAATACTGTTGCAATAATTAACAGAATATCTGTGATCAATATTTTCACCGGGTAATAATCAATTACAAATGATCCCTGCAGCGGAATCAATTTAAATGTAACCTGCAGGTAACTAAAGATCAAAGCCAGTATAATTCCGATCAGGCATCCGGCAAATGCAAGCAACACGCCTTCAGTCAAGAACACTTTTTGCACAAACGTTTTACTGGCACCCATTGCCTGTAATATCTGTATGTCCTGTTCCTTTTCCAATACAAGCATGGTTAATGCGCCAACCATATTAAAAGCAGCGATGATAAGGATTAGAGATAAGATGCCATAAATAGCCCATTTTTCCATTTGCATAACCGCAAACAATGAACGATTTTGCTGATACCTGTTTTCCACTAAATAATTTTTACCAAGTAATAGTTGCAGTTGACCGCTTACTTCTTTTTCTGTTGAAATATCTTTTAGTTTTATTTCTGCTGAACTGAATTCGTTTTCTTTTAACCCCAGCATTTGTTTTAATATTGGAAGATTGGTGATAACATATTTATTATCAAAATCCTGTTGAATGGTAAATGATCCTGTGGGCTGCAAATTCACAGTGCTGATAGATTCCATGGGGTTATCTGTTGAAGCTATTCCTCTTTTCGGCAGGTAGGCAGTAACAGGAGTAATGGATCGATCGCTCATCAGGTTCAATGCATTTTCAATACCTGATCCCAATACCAATGCAGGTGTTTCTTCATTTCCAATATCAAACTTTCCATTGTTTATTTTTTCCGGAAGGCCACTTACTTTGGTATAAAAACCATCAACTCCTTTTATAACTGCATTGGTTCTGTATTCGCCATTCTGCAAATGCACATTCTCTTCTACTATCATGCTCACAGCATCAACATTTTTCAACAATCTTATTTTTTGCAGTGTTGCTGAATCGATCAGCATTATTTTTTGCTGAGCAGATACAATTCGCAGATCGGGATAAAAAGAAGAATATAACGTTTTCACCAACCCTTCAAAGCCATTAAAGATACTGAGCACAATTACCAGGGCTGCAGTTCCAACCGCCATAGCCGTTACCGTTACCCATGCAATAATATTAATGGCATTGGTTGATTTTTTTGATTTAAAGTATCGCCAGGCGAAGAGAAAGTTCAAAGAAGTTGTAAGTTTTAAGTTTTAAGTAACTGCTTGTGAAAGTTCTGTGACTGCATTTAGCTTTCCGCTTCTTTTGCTCCGTCAATCTTTTTAAAAAGCTCTTCCATTTTAAATACCTGGTCTAAGGTATCATCAAGGAAGTATTTAATTTCCGGGATGCGACGTAACTGGTGTTTGAGTTTAGAGGCAAGTTCCCGTTTGATTTCGGATCCTCTTTCTTCTATTTTTTTAAGCACTTCAACATTATCTTTTGCCTGGAAAACACTGAGATAGATCCTTGCTTCCAGCAGATCGGGAGTGATTTTTACTGATGAGATGGACACCAATCCACCATCCACCATACTCAAACCCATTTTCCTGAAAATGGTTGTCATTTCTTCATGAATAACTCCGGCTACCTGTTTCTGACGTTTTCCTTCTAACATATCTGCAACAATTAAACGCTGTAAAAGTAGTTACTTTGCGGCGTTTACAACATGAAACAGTTTAAAAGGATCTTCAAATACTTAGCAGGGTATAAAGGAAACATCGGTTCATATTTCCTCTTCATTGTTTTGTCTATTGTTTTTTCAATGGTATCGCTGGCCATGCTGGCCCCTTTCCTGCAGCTATTATTTGGAATTGAAAAATTAACACTTGACAAACCTGAATTTATTTTTTCTGCAAAAGGCATTCTTGCCTATATGCGGTATGTCATCAGTACATTGATCAACGATAAAGGTGCAGAGTCAGCTTTAGCTTTTATCTGCGGCATCATCATTACATCTGTTTTCTTTAAAAATGTTTTTCTCTATCTCTCCTATCGTGTATTAGCACCCATGCGTAATGGTGTAATGACTAAACTACGGGGTGATTTGTATGAAAAAGTGTTGACTCTTCCAATTGGTTTTTTTACGGAGCAACGAAAAGGTGATCTCATTTCACGGATGAGTAATGATGCCAATGAAGTGGAATGGAGTGTAATGATGGCATTGGAAGCATTGATCAAGGAACCATTAACGATTTTATTTTACCTCGTGATGATGATCATCATCAGTCCGCAATTATCCTTGTTCCTCTTTATTTTTTTACCTGTAGCCGCATTCATTATCGGACGGGTAAGCCGTTCATTAAAAAAACAATCAACGGATGCACAGGAAAAAAACGGTTTGGTAATTACAATACTCGATGAAACACTCAGTGGCATTCGTGTCATCAAAGCCTTTACGGCTGAAAAGCTGCTGGGGCAAAGGTTTCATCATATGAATGTAGAGCTCAATAATATCCGCAACCGCATCAACTTCCGGAAAGATATGGCATCACCCTTATCTGAATTTTTGGGTGTGATGGTTTTAAGCGGTGTATTATGGTTTGGCGGGAAGATGGTTTTGGGCGATAATCCCG
>JANMOR010000415.1:0-9763 GCA_031369435.1 Chitinophagaceae bacterium | reverse complement strand
AATGTGTTAGCTGCTGCCAATTATTGTATCACAAGAAATATCAATCTTGAAGAAGCATTGACATGGAGTAAACGGGCGGCCGGTACAAAAACCTTTGCCACTTTAAATAACCTTGCGAACAACTATACAAAACTGAACATGCTTCCACAGGCCGACTCAACAATGAATGAAGCATTGGTTTTTGCAAACCCCAATCAATACCTGAACTATGGCCGTTCATTGGTTACTTTAAAAAGATTGGACAGAGCCTCGGAAATATTTATGGCCAATCAAAAAAAGAATGGAGATGTGTTTGCAGTGAATGGAGGGTTCATGTCTTATTATTCTGCTAAAGGCGATTTTAAAAAAGCATTGGATTATGCAAATAAAGCATTGGCTCAGGCGCCGAATGATGCAGCCAAAACAACGATCAATGGCTTTATCACAAAACTGAAAGAAGGAAAAGACATCAATCAATAAATTTTAAAGATGAAAAAAAAGATAAGCGCTATTGCTTTTATTTTTTTGGCAGTTGCCGTATTTGGGTTTAATGATGGGATTACGAAAAATGTTGCTTCGGAATATGCATGCACTCCCTGCGGAGCAGATTGTGATGCGACAGTTTATTCTTCCCCCGGCACATGCGCTCACTGTCATATGCCATTGGTAATAAAATCAACAATCGTGTTTAAGAAAATGGAACCGGCAAAACTTTGCTCTTTCGTTGCAACACATAAAGAAGTAATCCTGCTTGACGTTAGAACAAAAGCTGAGTTTGAAGGAACAGCAACTGAAAAATTTGGCCGGTTGAAAAATGCCATCAACATTCCTATACAGGAACTGGAGCAACGGATAGCAGAGTTGAATCAGTACAAGAATAAAGAAATTGTTGTGTACTGCTCACACAGTCATCGCAGCCCCAGAGCCAGTTATTTGCTCAATGAACATGGATTTAAAAAAGTAACCAATATGCAAGGTGGAATGAGTGTTTGGAAAGAACAGGTTAAGAGTAAAGATTGCAATAAAAAATTATACATCTCACAGTAATAATGATCTGCAACCTCCTTTATATAAACCTTCTGTTGTTTACTTCGCTTCAATTGTTTGCACAAACAGGGAACGGTCTTTCTTTCTTTAATCAGCCAATGCCCGGTACAACAGCAGTTGTATTTGCCCCCGGTATTGTATCAGATGAATTAGGTAACAGGGATATGGCTATTGCTCCTGATGCTAATGAATTTTTTTATACCATTCAATACAGGGGCGGTCAGTTCAGTACCATTATGCAGGTAAAAAAGTTAAAAGGGCAATGGGGCAACCCTGAAGTTGCTTCTTTCTGCGGAACCTATAATAATCTTGAACCTGCTTATTCACCTGATGGAACAAAACTATATTTCGCATCGAACAGGCCTTTACCAGGAAGCACAGCTAAAGATTATAATATCTGGTGTGCAGCAAATAAAAATGGCCAATGGGTTGAACCAACTCCATTACAAAGTACAGTGAATACAAGTGCAGATGAATTTTATCCTGCTGTAACAAAAACCGGCAACCTTTATTTTACAAGAGCCATCAAAGACAAAGGAGAAGATATTGTTGTATGCAAATGGATAAATGGTGCATATGAAGAAGCAACCAGTTTGCCGGATGCAATTAATACAAGCGGAGATGAATTCAATGCATTTGTTGATGCAGATGAACAATATATTATTTACAGCGGGTATAAACGAAAGGGTGCTTATGGAGTTGGTGATCTGTACATCAGTAAAAAAAATGAAAAAGGCGAATGGGGCGAATCAATCAATCTTGGCAACAGCATCAATACAGCCGGACTTACCTATTGCCCCTATGTAAGTGCAGATAAAAAATATTTTTTCTTTACAAGCAGCCGTAACAGTACGATCAAAGTTCCTTTTGAACAACCGCAAACCATCAAACAGTTAAAAGAAAAAACAAATCATCATTTAAACGGATGGGATAATATTTACTGGATGAGTGCCGATCAACTATTTAAATAATTTTTAAACCTTAACTACAACATCATGGAACATGCAATCAGCTGGTTTGAAATACCGGCAACCGACTTAAACAGGGCAACCACATTTTATGAAACCATTTTTGGATTGAAATTAAATGCTTTCGATACACCCAATCTTAAAATGCGGATGTTCCCCATTGATAATATGATGTCAGGTGTTGGCGGCGCCGTTGTTGACAGTGGCGGTTTTCACAAACCATCAGCTACCGATGGACCGTTGATTTATCTCAATGGAAATCCTGATGTGCAGTTGATTTTGGATAAAGTGGAAGCAGCAGGTGGAAAGATCATGGTGCCGAAGACCCAGATTTCACCTGAGTTTGGATACATGGCAGTGATTCTCGATACAGAAGGAAACAGGATTGCCTTCCATTCAATTCCTCAATCATAAAACATGAACAGAAGAACAGCAGCGTTTATGCTTTTGGTTATAAGCATCTGCTTTAGTGCGGGTGAAATGCATGCATCAAAATTGGAATCCTTCAATTGGTTATTGGGCAGTTGGCAAATGCAGAAAAAAAGCGGCATTCTTACTGAAAGCTGGAAACAAAGTAACGACAGCACATTTGAAGGCAACAGTTATCTCATCAAAACAACCGGTGAAAAAATGTTGCTCGAAAATGTACAGCTTGTGAACAGAGGGCAACAATTTTTTTATATCCCAACAACTGCCAACCAGAATAATCAACAGCCAGTTAGCTTTACCATTACATCACACAACAACGAAAGTTTTACAGCAGAAAATCCGCAACATGATTTTCCAAAACGTATCATTTATACTTTGATCAATAAAGATTCTTTGCATGCAGTGATTGATGGCGGGCCCGGAATGCCGCAAAAAAAATCAACCTTCTATTATTCACGACAAAAGTAAATGTCATGACTACTTATGACTGGAGCCGTTTTGTAACAAGGATCAACATCAACGCTCCCACAGAAAAATTATACCGGTGCTGGGCCACAAGAGCCGGCATGGAATATTGGTTTTTACGGTTAAGTGAATTCAAAAATCAGGAGGGCGGGTTAAGAGCAAATGAAGAATTGGTGCAGGCAGGCGATACCTATCGTTGGTTATGGCATGGCTGGAATGATGATACAGTTGAGCATGGATCCATTCTTTATTGTAATGGAATTGATTTTATTAAATTCAGTTTTGGCAAAGCCGGCGATTGCAGTGTAAGCATTCAGCAAGAAGAAAATGAAACCATTGTTGAACTTGTACAGGACAATATTCCTACTACTGAAGAGGGAATGCATTACTGGCATCTGGGTTGTAAAACCGGCTGGACGTTTTACTTAACCAACCTCAAAAGTTTATGCGAAGGCGGTATTGATCTGCGCAACAGGAATGAACTGTTGAAAAAGGTCGTCAACTCTTAAGCAAATTTGAAATAAATCAATTGTTGAGAAAACGAATGGCCAGGTCCTGCCCTTTTCTTTGATGAGCAGTATAGGCAATGGAGCCTCCTATTTGTATAGCAAGTGGCTGAATCATCTGAATACGCCTGGACATTTCTGGTGATAGATAAGGACCATTTTCATGAACATTGAGGAAAACAAGATTGTGTTCAATAGATGCAGAAATTCTGATACAGTCATTCTCAGTTTGATTGACTGCTGTTTGAAATAATTCACTGAGTACAGAAGCAAGGATATCCTGGTCTGTTGATAATTGAATGTCGGGAGCCACATCATTAATAAAAAAACTATGGCGGTTACCCGCCATTGGAATGAGGGCTGCAGTTAGTTTGCTGATCAGGTGTTTGAGGATAAATTGATTTTTCATAACATGGATTTACAAGGTTAAAAAAAATCATAGGGTACGGATTAAAAAAGGGTTTTCACAGGACAAGGACCATCAGGAATTTCGAATCAACTTAAATTTTTAATAGGAAGAGAACAGAATAAACAATGTGGTTTTGGATTTTAATTGGAATTGGATTTCATTGGCTCTTCTTTTGTGTCGTTGGTTTGGTTTTTTGGATTTGGATTTCAATGGTTGGTTTTCATTCGGGTTAATGGTTTCAGAGGTCAGTTTTGGTTTTCAAAGGTTTTGGATTTCATTGGCTCTTCTTGTGATTCGTTGGTTGGTTGCTTTAGGTCAGGGTTTGAACAGTTTGTTTGTTTTCATAGGGTTTGTTTCGTCTTCCATTCTGATACAAAATAACACCTGTGCAGATCCTTAAACAATAGAACGATTGCTCAATCATTTGTACATCTTTTATACAGGCGCCTGTAGAATATCGACGATAGCGCTATAGGGTTATTGGGTAAAAAATGTACCTTGTCACCCCTATTTAACCCTAAAAAACCAACATCATGCAATCAAAAGCCACAACTGCAAACGCCTATATAACTGAAATGCCTGTTGAACGACAGGCGGCTTTTAAAAAATTAAGAGCAGTGATCAAAAAAAATCTGTCGCCCGAATTCAAAGAAGTGATGGGTTATGGTATGCTCGGTTATTCGGTACCTCACTCTGTATACCCGGCAGGCTATCATTGCGATCCCAAACTACCCCTTCCCTTTATGGGCCTTGCTTCGCAAAAGCATTTTATTGCTGTGTATCATATGGGTGTGTATGCAAGCCCGGAATTACTGAAATGGTTTACCATTGCACATGCAAAAGCTTCCTCTAAAAAATTAGACATGGGCAAAAGCTGTATCCGTTACAAAAAACCGGAGGATATACCATTCGAACTCATTGGTGAACTTGCAGCTAAAATGTCGGCCGAAGAATGGATTGCCCTTTATGAAAAAAAATTAAAACGATAATAATAACTGCTGCAGTTTGATCATCCTTTTTTAATCACACAAATAATATATGAATAAAGGTGTGAGCGATATTATAGAATTAATCGAACTGCATGATGTGGAAGGTATCAGGCAATGCTTTGCCAATGGACTCGACCCAAACAGCCTGCACAGGAATGAACCACTTATATATGAATTGCTGAGCGAATACACAAGAGGTCCGGGTTTTAAAGATTGTGTAAAAGCATTTGTTGAATTTGATTTGAAGTTCAACGACAGGGCATTACTTGCAACCTTGTTGAATAATGCTGTGATGCTGCAAGAAGAAATAAAAAAAAATCAAAGCATTCTTTCTAAAACAATTTCATTTCGTTCTGCTTATACACCCTTAGAAGAAGTATCCCTGTTACATGTATGTGCTGAATTCAATCATGCAGCCTGTGCAGAAGTATTAATAAACCATGGAGCGGATGTAAATGCAAAAGCGGGAACAGATGAATATGGATTTGGCGCACAAACGCCCATCTTTCATACAGTGAATCAAAACAATCATCAATCGGCCGGGATGATGCAGTTTCTGTTAGACCATGGCGCAAAACTGGATATAACAGTGAAAGGAATTGTTTGGGGAAAAGGATATCCCTGGGAAACATTCATCCCTTCTGTTAACCCCATCAGTTATGCAATGATGGGATTACTGCCACAAATGCACAGGAATGAAAAAATAATAGCTGATGTTGTAAGTATATTAATAAACCACCTATATCGAATTGATTATATTTCAGGAAATATCCCCAATAAATATTTAAGTACTTGAACGCAATTATTTACACGCAATATGGTTCACCGGATATGCTTCATACTGCGGAAGTAAAAAAGCCCATTGCTGAAAAAAATGAAGTGCTGGTTAAAATTCATGCGGCCTCCATCAACTCCTGGGATTGGGATATGCTCAAAGGCAAACCATTGCTGGTAAAAATGATTAGTGGTCTGTTCAAACCAAAACATCAAATATTGGGTGCTGATATTGCCGGTGTTGTTGAAGCAGTTGGTGATGCTGTTACAGATTTTAAACCGGGTGATGAAGTGTTTGCTGATATTGCAGGAAACGGATTTGGCGGATTTGCTGAATACGTTTCTGTTCCGGAAAAAATACTGGCAAAAAAATCATCAGTCATTAGTTTTGAAGAAGCTGCTGCTTTACCGCAAGCAGGTTTGCTTGCTCTGCAGGGCTTGCAATATAAACGGCCGTTGCAAAAAGGGCAGCAACTATTAATCAATGGGGCGGGTGGTGGTGTGGGGCCTGTTGCACTGCAATATGCAAAGTTGATGGGTGCTGAAGTAACCTGTGTTGATAAAGCAGAGAAATTTGAAATGCTCCGCACTTTAGGTGCTGATCATTTGATTGATTACAGAAAAGAAGACTATACCTCCAACGGAAAACAATACGATTATATCCTTGATGTAACTGCACACAAATCTGTTGCTGATTATAAACGGGCATTGAACCCAACGGGTGTGTTTGCAATGGTGGGCGGTTCCATGGGGTGGCTGTTGTTTCAAATGATGTTGATTCAACCCTTTCTTTCAAAATTCAGAACACAGCAGCTGGGTATCATGGGTTACAAGGCCAACCGTACAGACCTTGATTTATTGAATCAGCTTGTTGGAGATAAGAAAATTAAACTGGTCATTGACAAAGTGTTTCCTCTAAGTGAAACGGCCAATGCGTTCAGGCATTTTGAAAGCGGGAATTTTAAAGGGAAGATCATTATCGCTATCAACCATTCCAGGTAGAATTCTTCCAGACCGTTTATCATAAAAAACACTGCTGATATAAAAAAAGATGTAGCTTTTATTTTATAAAAAACAGCATATGAAACTATTAATTGCTTTACTCATTTTAGTAATCTCAAATTCAGCAACTGCACAATTAGCCGATTCAATGAAAGCTCAATTCATTAAAGACTGGCAAAGGGCTAAAGAGTACACGAAAGAATATCTTACAACTATGCCCAAAGACAAATATGATTTCCGTGCACAGGACAGTATCAGAACTTTTGGTCAACAGATGCTGCACCTTGCGCAGGGCAATATTGGATTGGTTGCAAACGGCACTGGCGCACAACGCATCTGGGTTGGGCAAAACCTGGAACAAAGTAAAACTGCACAATCACCCGATTCTGTAATGTATTATGTAATGGCCAGTTATGATTATGCCATTGAATCCATCAGCAAAATGGATGCATCTAAACTTGGTGAAAAATTTAAACGTGGCAATTTTGAATTCGATCGATATGTGTGGATCAATAAAGCATTTGAACACCAAAGCCATCACCGTGGACAAACAACTATTTATATACGCCTATTAGGGATTAAACCCCCGAATGAAAAATTGTTTTAGTTCAGGGTTGGCAACCCTATTTTATCAATTGAAAAGTTGACTATTTTAACGGTCAGCTTTTTTGTTACCTTTCTGCATACATTACCAAAACAACTGTTATGAACACGGTCAAATTTTTTAGCAGCATACTATTGCTGATTACATCCTTATCACTCACTGCACAAAAGAAAACAACAGCTCCGGTTAAAGATGAACCGAAAGATGCATTCAATACCGGCTTATTGAGTGGTATGCAGTTTCGTAGTGTTGGGCCTGCTATTACATCGGGTCGTATTGCTGATATAGCTGTCAATCCAAAAAATACCAGTGAATATTATGTAGCTGCTGCCGCTGGTGGTGTTTGGAAAACAACCAATGCAGGGGTTACCTATAATCCTGTGTTTGATGGTGAAGGTTCATTTGCCATTGGATGTTTGTCAATTGACCCAACCAATACTAATGTGGTGTGGGTGGGCAGTGGTGAAAATAATAATCAGCGTGTGGTTGGTTATGGCGATGGTTTGTACAAAACAGAAGATGGGGGCAAGAGCTGGAAAAATGTTGGTTTAAAAAATTCAGAACATATTGGCCGCATTGCGATTGATCCAACTAACAGTGATATTGTTTATGTAGCTGCTTATGGCCCTGTATGGAACAGTGGCGGCGAACGTGGTATTTATAAAACAACTGATGGTGGTAAAACGTGGAAGCAGGTATTGAATGTAAGTGAGCATACCGGTTTTAATGAAGTGATGCTTGATCCACGTCATCCGAATATTGTATATGCAGCAGCGCATCAGCGTCAACGGAAAGTGTTTACGTATATTGGTGGTGGGCCTGAATCGGCTTTGTACAAAAGCACAGATGGCGGTGCTACATGGAATAAGATGATGAGTGGATTGCCCACAGGTGATTTAGGAAGGATCGGTTTGAACTATTCACCTGCCAATCCTGATGTATTGTATTGTGTGGTGGAAGCTACTGAAGGAAAAGGCGGTGTATTTAAAAGTACCGATCGAGGTGCAAGCTGGGAAAAACAAAGTGGCTATTCAACATCCGGCAACTATTATCAGAAATTATTTTGCGATCCAAAAGACATCAACAAAATTTTTATCATTAATGTATATCTGGGAGTAAGTAAAGATGGTGGTAAAAACTTTTCTATTCTCGGTGAAAAAAATAAACACATCGATAACCATGTGATCTGGATCAATCCAAAAAACACAGAACATTATTTAGTTGGTTGCGATGGGGGTGTGTATGAAAGTTTTGATGAAGGGAGTAACTGGAACTTTAAAGCCAACCTGCCTGTTACACAATTTTATAAAGCAGCAACGGATAATGCATTTCCGTTTTATCATATTCATGGTGGCACACAGGATAATTTCAGTTTAGGTGGACCATCACGTACATTAAGTGCTAATGGTATCATGAATTCTGATTGGTATTTCACCAGTCTGGGTGATGGTTATGAATCACAGATCGATCAAAGCAATCCGGATATTGTTTATTCACAGGCACAGTATGGTGCGTTAACACGTTATGATAAAAAGAGTGGGGAGTATTTATTTATTCAACCGCAGGAACCGGAAGGTGAAGCCTATCGCTGGAATTGGGATGCACCATTGGTGATTTCGAAATATGATAATAAAAGATTGTATCATGGAGCAAATAAAATTTTCAGAACAGATGATCGTGGAAGTACATGGAAAGTGATCAGCCCAGATTTGTCAAGACAAATTGATCGTAACAAATTACCGGTGATGGGAAAAGTGTGGAGCATGGATGCAGTTGCAAAAAATGGTTCAACGGATATTTATGGTAACATCACAACCATTGCCGAATCAAAGTTTGAAGAGAATACCATTTATGTTGGCACCGATGATGGGTTGATACAGGTCACAAATGATGGAGGTAACACATGGATGAAGGTTGATAATATTGCAGGTGTACCTGAACGAACTTATGTAAATCATATCATCACATCGCAGCACGATAAAAATGTAGCTTATGTTACTTTCAATCATCACCGTTATGGCGATTTTCATCCTTATGTTTATAAAACAAGTGATGGAGGAAAAACATGGAAAGCTATTACCAATAATTTACCTGAGAGAGGAACATCTTATACCATTGCAGAAGATCATGTAAACAAAGACCTGTTATTTGTAGGTACTGAGTTTGGCTTGTTTGTAAGTATTGATGGTGGTGACAAATGGATTCAAATGAAAGCAGGCTTACCAACCATTGCTGTAAAAGATTTAGAAATTCAGAAAAGAGAAAATGATTTGATACTGGCCACATTTGGTCGTGGGTTTTATGTGCTGGATGATTATACGCCGTTACGGAATTTAAAACGAGAAGACCTTGATAAAACAGCGGTAATTTTTCCAATTAAAGATGCATGGATGTTTATAGAATCGCAACCATTGGGTGTAAGAGGAAAAGGTTTCCAGGGCGAAAGTTTCTTTACAACACCTAATCCAAAAGTTGGTGCTGTGTTTACTTATTATTTAAAAGATGATATTAAAACCATCAAAGAAAAACGCAGAGCAGCAGAAGCAGAAAAAATAAAGAAAGGAGAAGCTCCGTCCTATCCACCCGTTGAT
>JANMOR010000379.1:0-5364 GCA_031369435.1 Chitinophagaceae bacterium | reverse complement strand
CAACGAGCTGATCGGCACGATGGCCCGGGAGGGGCTGCTCTAGATGGCGGGGCTGGGGGGAGGACTGGGCAGCCAGCGCGGCTCAGTGGCCGGTGGCGGCAAAAGCTGCTCTTTCGTCAATTTTTTTGGCATCTGGCTGGTAGGCTGCGCAGGTTTATAAAACACTGGAGTTAGGTTATAGTATCGATAACCTATTATTTGCAAATATGTGTTTGTCGCATTTTCTTACCTTGTTTGTTTATAACGCAAGACATTATGCAGGCACGCATACAGACAAAGTTGATTGTGTAGATAGTGCCATTTTATTTATGCAGGAGCATATCAACAATAATATTTCATTAAATGATTTAAGCAAACAGTATAATTATTCTGTTTCCAGGTTCTCCAATCTCTTCAAACAAAAAACGGGTTATGCACCCATTGATTACTTCCTGCAAATGAAAATGCAGAAAGCCTGCCAGTTGCTCGATTTTACTGATCGTTCAATCAAAGACATTGCCTTTAGTATGGGTTTTGATGATCCCTATTATTTTTCCAAACGGTTCAGGACTATCATCGGTATTTCTCCCAAAAAATACCGCACCCGTAAGAATGAAGAATCAAAAATGTAAAAGATGAGTGTTTCTGCTTGAAAAATACTAATCCAAAAGTCATTGATTGTTTTATCGGTTGAAAATAAAAATGGCGATTCGTATAAGAATCGCCATTTTACTTTTTGTGCCCAAGACTGGATTCGAACCAGCACATCCTTGCGAACGCTGCGACCTGAACACAGTGCGTCTACCAATTTCGCCACTTGGGCAGCGGGGTGCAAATGTAAAATGCCTGATCGACCTTATCAAATAATTCTTAAAGGATGGAGTAAATTGAAAAATCAGAGAATACGTATTCACCATTACCTATTCACTTTTATCTATGCACTCACATTAAAATCCCTCAACGCATCATTCAAACTTGTTTTTAAATCGGTGCTTGCCTTCCGTTGACCAATGATAAGTGCACATCCAACTCCAAACTCACCCGCAGGAAATTTTTTGGTATAATTCCCCGGTATCACCACACTTCGTGCAGGCACACGGCCTTTCATTTCAACAGGTGCAGATCCGCTCACATCAATGATCTTGGTTGATTGTGTTAAAACAACATTGGCACCAAGCACGGCTTCTTTCTCCACAATCACACCTTCCACCACAATACAGCGGCTGCCAATAAAACATCCATCTTCAATGATCACCGGGCTTGCCTGCAATGGCTCCAACACACCACCAATGCCAACACCACCACTCAGGTGAACGCCTTTGCCGATCTGTGCACAACTGCCAACAGTGGCCCATGTATCAACCATGGTGCCTTCATCAACATAAGCTCCAATATTTACATAGCTCGGCATCAGCACCACATTCTTTGCTAAATAGGCGCCATATCTTGCAACTGCATGCGGCACTGCACGCACACCCAATTCTTTATAATTTTTCTTTAATAACATTTTATCATAGAATTCAAATGGTGCTACATCCCATGTATGCATTTGCTGAATACCGAAATATAACAGGATGGCCTGCTTAACCCATTCATTTACTTCCCAACCATTCTCACTAGGAGCGGCTGTACGTAAACGTCCCTTATCCACTTCTTCAATTACGGCACGAACGGCATCGCTGTACTTATCATCTTTCAACAGTTCACGGTTGCTCCATGCTTCAAGTATCAATTCTTTCATCGTATAAAATTTGCTGCGAAAATAGATGATAAGACTGAAAGTCCGAAAGACCGATATTTCTTTAATTCTATAACATGTCTTTCGGTCTTTTCAGTCTCCGGACTTACCGACTTATATTTGCAGCTATGAACATTGGCTTTGATGCAAAACGGGCTTATCACAATCAAACAGGGTTAGGGCATTACAGCCGCACATTGATCCGTTCGCTGGCAACTGATTTTCAACAGCACCAATATTTTTTATTCAATCCAAAACCATCTACGCTTTTTCAGTTCAACGATTTACCGAATGTAAAAGAAGTATTACCGCAGTCTTTTCTTGCAAAGAAATTTTCATCGGCCTGGCGATCGAACTGGGTAAAGAATGATTTAAAAAAAAACAACATTGATCTGTATCATGGGCTGAGCCATGAAATACCTGTTAACATCAAACAAACAGGAATCAAATCAGTAGTAACAATTCATGATCTCATTCATGAACGTTATCCTGAACAATACAAACTGATTGACCGGAAAATTTACACAAAGAAATTCCGCTATGCCTGTGAGCATGCAGACAAAATAATTGCCATCAGCAATCAAACCAAAGAAGATATTATAGACTTTTATAAAACACCTGCAGAAAAAATTGAGGTATGTTACCAGAGTTGTAATCCTGCATTTGGTGTTGAAGTTGCAGCCGATGTAAAACAACGGATCAAACAACATTACAATCTTCCTGACCGGTATTTTTTATACGTTGGCTCAGTCATTGAAAGAAAGAATCTCTTAAGTATCTGTAAAGCCATATTGTTGATGGGTGAGGAAATGAATATTCCACTTGTAGTGATTGGTAATGGTACCGACTATAAACAACATGTAAAAAACTTTATTCAGTTAAATGCTTTGAGCAACCAGGTTATTTTTCTTTCTGATCAACCCAGTGCAAAATTTTCTCCAACCTTTCAATCGGCTGTTGATTTTCCTGCTATCTATCAACAGGCTATCAGCATGATCTATCCTTCAATGTTTGAAGGATTTGGCATTCCTGTGCTGGAAGCTTTGTGGAGCCGCATTCCGGTAATAACTTCCAATGTTTCCTGTTTGCCAGAAGCCGGTGGTGATGCTGCGTTTTATGTTGATCCAACCAGACCTGCAGAAATTGCAGAGCAAATGAAGTTGATTTTAGAAAACACATCATTCGTACAACAGCAGGTAGAAAAAGGATGGCAGCATGCACAAAAATTTACCAACTACAACACTGCTGCTAAAGTAATGGAAGTATATAAGCAAGTTGTCTGAACTGGGATTTATTGGATTAATGGGGTTTGCAGGATTTAATCACAAATATTAGCGTTCATCAATTTTTTAAACAATCAAGATGTTTATCCCCTCCCTGGAGGGGCGGTAGACAGTTACACATAGTTCAAACAATAGGGGGTGGGTTGTCGTACATCTTACTTCATACCTCGTACTTCTTGCAGCTTTCGTATTTTTGCCCCTTATGATGATTGAATGTTCAGATAAAGAATTGGAATTATTGCAACTGATAGGCAGCTGTGCACAAAAATTAAAAGTGCCCTGCTATCTCGTTGGAGGATTTGTAAGAGATAAATTATTACAACGTAGCTGTAAGGATCTTGATTTTGTTTGTGTGGGCGATGGTATTGCATTGGCTCATGAAGTGGCACAACATTTAAACCCTCAACCGGCGGTTTCTTATTTTAAAAATTTTGGAACAGCCAATATTAAATACAATGAATTTGAAATAGAGTTTGTTGGTGCAAGAAAGGAAAGTTATGCAGCTCATTCACGCAAACCGGAAGTAGAACCCGGCACATTGGAAGATGATCAGTTGCGAAGAGACTTTACTATCAATGCAATGGCCATCAGCTTAAACAAAGATGATTTCGGTCAATTGATTGATCCCTTTAATGGAATAGAAGATTTGAAAGCAAAGATCATCCGTACACCATCAGCACCGGGTATCACATTCAGCGATGATCCTTTACGAATGATGCGTGCTATTCGTTTTGCATCACAGCTGGGATTTACCATTCTTCCTGAAACATGGTTGGGTATTATTGAAAATGCAGAACGTATCCATATCATATCGAAAGAACGGATTGCGGATGAGTTAAATAAAATTGTGTTGAGTGAAAAACCATCTGTAGGTTTTGATCTGTTATACAAAAGTGGTTTACTGAAATTATTTTTTCCGCAGATGGTTGATCTGGCCGGTGCTGAATATATTGATGGCAAAGGGCACAAGGATAATTTTTATCACACATTACAGGTGCTCGATAATATTTCAGTCAATACAAACGATTTGTGGTTACGCTGGGCTGCTATTTTACATGATATTGCAAAGCCTGCAACCAAACGTTTTGAAGAAGGTCATGGCTGGACTTTTCATGGCCATGAAGTAGTGGGGGGAAGAATGGTACCTAAGATCTTTGCTCAATTAAAACTTCCAGCAAATGAAAAGATGAAGTTTGTACGGAAGATGGTTGAGTTGCATCTGCGACCCATCAGTTTAACCAAAGAAAATATAACGGATAGTGCTATCCGCCGTTTATTATTTGATGCCGGCGAAGATTTTGATGCATTAATGATATTGTGCAATGCCGATATAACTTCAAAAAACCAGCAAAAAGTACAGCGTTACCTCCAGAATTTTGAAATGGTGCGCCAGCGTTGCAAGGAAGTGGAAGAAAAAGATCATATCCGCAACTGGCAACCTCCTATTACAGGGGAGCTGATCATGCAAACATTTAATGTACCTCCTTCAAAAATAGTTGGCGATCTTAAAACGGCCATTAAAGATGCCATTTTAGATGGAGATATTGAAAACAGTTACGAAGCAGCATACAGCTTTATGCTTGAAAAAGCAAGGGAAGTAAATCTTGTTCCTGTGAGTTAATAAAACTATTTTTGTTACAGAAAATTGAATGAAGGAAACCATTCAGGTTCTGTCTTCCAATTTTCAAATTATCTCAACTTCAAATTGACTTATGGCTGTTTTACGTTTCAGGATTTATTGGGAAGACGATGATGCAGTTTATCGTGATATTGCTATCAGGCATACACAGAGTTTTAAAGATTTGCATGAAACGATCTTAAAAGCTTATGAGTTTGACAACAAACACAAAGCAACCTTTCATCGCAGCAATGATCAATGGCAGCGGGGCAGGGAAATTTCATTGGAAAAATATGAGAAAGATTATAAGGCAGAGCCTCTGCTGATGGAGGATACAACAGTTGGAAGCGAAATCAGGCAGCCCAACCAGAAGTTTACTTATGTTTACGATTTTAATAAAAACTGGACATTTTTGGTTGAGCTCATCAATGTAAGCAAGGAAGAAAATCCAAAAATGACTTATCCTTCCATGATACGTACTGAAGGTATTGCTCCAAGTCAATATGGAACTAAAGGATTGGTAGGAGATAAGCTCGCTGAAATTGAAGAGAAATACGATCTCAGTGCAGGTGCCGAAGGATTTGGTGTAGAAGGTGAAGCAGATGCCAAGAGTGTAAATGATGATGAAGCTGCAGAAACGGAGAATGAAGATGAAGAAACTGCACAAACTGAAGATGATGCTTCATTTTAATTCGTCTGACGAATTAATAAGCAAATATACATTCATACAATATAAATAAGTCCTG
>JANMOR010000561.1:0-2765 GCA_031369435.1 Chitinophagaceae bacterium | reverse complement strand
GCGGTATATCATCATCCCTTAAAAAAAATACTTCCATCGGGAAGGTATCTGATTCGGTTCTTAAACGGTCTTTTACATTGCGCAGTTCAATACCGCATTCATTCAGCAACTTTACTGAATCATCGTACAATCGTCCGCTTTTTTGAATCGCTATCCGAAGTTTTGCTGGAGCCTTAGTGCCGCCGCTGATTTCGCTTAAAGGAGTATATTTTTTTTCCTGCATCATCTCAATTTTAATTATGAACAGGTATGCCATACCTGTCAATATGTTTCTTTATTTCATGATCTCTAAAAGGGATGGCATACCTTATAAAAATAAAAAAGGCTCACTTTCGTAAGCCTTTCCATTATTGTTAAACACAATACATCAACCGGCTTACCTGTTAGGGAAAGTATGGTGGTGATGAATATGTGTGTTATTGATCATGAAGCAAAAATAGGGTCAGAAACTCAAATAACCATAAAAAATATCACACCAAGCAAATTCAATGGAATGATTGGACCCCGCTGATGCACAGCAGCGGAGGTTTTGGATGGATTTTACTTTCTGTGGGTTGAATCTTCAAACAAACACACGTAAGTGAAATATTTTGTTGAACGGTGATTGAAATGAACTGTCTGTCTTTAAATTCGCTTCAGCGCAACTATCAACATCATAAATCAACAAGCATGAGAAAATTATTATCTGTATTAGCATTTTTCATTTGCCTCCATACAATGGCACAGGATGCAGTGAATTACCAGCTTCCTCCAAAAACAATCATGGATCTTGCATTAGCTAAACCTACTCCTGCAGTAAGTGTGGATAGTAAAGGAGAATGGATGTTGCTGATTGAACGGAACAGTTATCCAACTGTTGAAGAATTGGGCCAACCTGAAGTACGTGTAGCCGGTTTGCGTATCAACCCTACTAATTTTTCATTGAGTCGTCAGAATTATATTAACAATTTTTTGTTGAAGAATATTAATACAGGTAAAGAATATAAGATCACCGGGTTGCCCGTAAATATGTTGGCTAATGCTGTAGCATGGAGTCCAAATGAAAAGAAAATTGCTTTTACCAGCAGTACAGGTTCAAAAGTTGATCTGTATGTGATTGATGTGGCTACACAAAAAGCAATGAAAGTTAATAAAACGCCTTTGAATGTTATTCTTGGTGGAGCTTTCAGTTGGTTAGATGATAAAACGCTGTTATACAAAATTGCAACAAAGCCTGCATCAGCAATGCCTATGCGTCCCATTACTCCCAAAGGGCCAACTGTGCAGGAAAGTTATGGCAGCGCTGCACCACGGCCTACTTTCCAGGACATGATCAAATCACCTTACGATGAGCAGTTGTTTGAATTTTTTGCTACATCACAATTAGTGAAAAATGTAAATGGAGTAGAAACCAAAATAAATCAACCGGCCATCTATGGATCCGTAAATGCATCGCCTGATAAAAAATATTTATTAGTTCGTACGATTGTAAAACCATTCTCTTATACTGTTCCTGCGAATGGATTTAATTCTGTAGTAACAATTCATGATGCAACAGGGAAACTTATCAAAGAATTGGCGAAGCTTCCTTCATCAGAAACTGCACCTGCAGGAAATGATAATGTGCTTGATGCTCCACGTAATATTGACTGGCGTGACGATGAAGCTGCAACTGTTGTTTGGTGTAAAGCATTAGATGATGGATTGATTAAAAATACAATGGAGTATCATGATGCTGTTTATGAATTAAAAGCTCCGTTTACCGGAACAGCTAAAGAATTATTTAAAACTAAAATGCGTTATGCAGGAACTATTTGGGGTAATAATAGTTTTGCATTGATACAGGAAATATTGAGAGGGAAGGCAATGACGAAGTTGAGCCAGGTAAATCCATCTACCGGTGAAACAACTGTGCTGATGGAAAGAAGTTTGAACGATGCCTATGGTAATCCCGGTAGTCCTGTTACAGAAAAAAATAATTTTGGCAGAGATGTGGTGTTGCCACATGATGGCAAGCTGCTGATGAATAATACAACAGGTGCTTCTCCAAAAGGTGATCTTCCATTTCTTGCATATTTTGATCTTGCAACAAAGAAGAATGAAATCATCTGGCGTTGCAGTGATGATAGTTATGAATTGATCATGGAAGTATTAGACCGTAACACCCTTACTGTTCTTACGAGAAAAGAAACACAAACAGTAGTGCCTAATTACTGGATGAAAACTTTAAAAGGTATTGTGCCCGGTGGAGGAAAACAGGTAACAGATTTTAAAAATCCATATCCGCAACTGGAGGGCATCAGCAAACAAAAAATTTCTTTCAAGCGTGCCGATGGTGTTGATCTTACCGGAGAATTGTATTTACCTAAAGGTTATGATCCAAAGAAAGAAGGCCCACTTCCTGTCATCATGTGGGCATACCCCCGTGAGTTCACCAATGCACGTGATGCAGCGCAGGTAAGGGGTTCAAAGAATGCGTTTACACGTATCAGTTGGGGTTCCCCCATTTTTTGGGTAACACAGGGTTATGCCGTATTGGATAATGCAGAGATGCCGATTGTAAGTACATCACCTGATAAAAAGCCAAATGATGATTTTATAGAACAGTTGAAATTAAATGCAAGAGCTGCTATTGATAAATTAGCAGAGATGGGTGTGGGTGATAGTACAAGAGTAGGAGTGGGCGGACATAGCTATGGAGCATTTATGACAGCGCATCTGCTTTCACATACCAATTGGTTTAAAGGAGGAATTGCACGCAGTGGTGCTTATAACCGCACATTAAC
>JANMOR010000346.1:0-9892 GCA_031369435.1 Chitinophagaceae bacterium | reverse complement strand
ACACGGATAAAATTTTGTGAGATAACATTCACAGGATTAAAATAACGAACCTGGAACTGCCCTGCATTTGGATTGGGATAAAAGAATATTTTATTCGTTGCAGAATCAGTAATGGGCAATAAAGCTGATTCACCATTACAACCATTTGGATTGGTTACGGCTACTTTGTAATCACCCAACTGATCGCTGTTAATGCTGAGTGTATTCCCTGTATTTGTAATAACAGCGCCATTTTTTAACCACACTAAAACAGCACCTGCAGATGGTGTAACAGTTGCAGTGATGGTGGTTTGCAATCCGGGAAATAATTTACTGTATGGAGATGCACTGAGTGTAACAACTGGTAATGTATTCACCGTTAATCTTGCATCAGCAGTAGTTACATCGGCACAGACACCGTTACGCAAAATCACTCTATAACGATAATTCGTATAACTGGTGTTAGGCACATTTACATTGATGGATGAACTTACGGCACCCTGTATGTCATTAAAATTAACCGCTCCATCAATACTAAGCTGCCATTGATAAGAAGTGCCTGTACCTGTTGCCACAACATTGAATAATGCATTCCCGTTTCCGCAAAGAACAACATCAACCGGTTGTGTGTTTACAACAACCGGCGCTGTTACGTTGAGTACAGCTGCTGCAGAAGTTACAGCAGGTGTACATGCACCACTCACTATGCAACGGTAACGATAATTGTTCAGGGCAATTCCTGCACCTGTAATAGTGTAAGTATTTGCAATTGCATTGTTGATATTGGTAAAGTTATTGCCTCCATCAATACTCTGCTGCCATTGATACGTAACAGAAGAACCTGTTGCTGTTACTGCAAAACCTGCATTGCTGCCGGCACAAATACTTACACCTGCAGGTTGTGATGATAATGACGGTGCCGATTGTACGGTTAATATTGCATCGGTTGTATTACTCGTATTACATTGACCGGTGTAAACACAACGGAAACGATGATTGTTTTGTGCGATGGTAACACCTGTAATGGTATAACTGTTTCCATTTTGTCCATTAATATTATTCCATGAACTTCCACCATCAGTACTCAACTGCCATTGTTGAGATACAGCTCCGTTAGCAGCGCTTGTAAATGTGCTATTACTACCTGCACATACTGTTTGTGCAGTTGGGTTAGTTGTTACAACAGGTCCGGCACCTGGCTGTACAGTAAAACGAATGACTCTTGCTTTTGTAATAGTTCCTGAAACACCCTGTATGGTAATATCATAATTACCAGGCACCAACGTATTTATATTATTCAATGTTATATCTACATTACTGCCCGGCGTAACAGGGTTTGAACTAAACCCTACCGTTGTACCTGCAGGCACACCTGATGTTGCAGATAATGTTACCTGTTCATTATAACCAAGTATGGAGTTAACTGTTAATGTAGTAGTAGCTGTTGTTGCTGTACCACAGGTTACAGGAACAGGAGCAGGTGAATTAAAATCAAACTCAGGAACCGATGCAACAATTGTAACGTTTGCATTATTGATATCGAAAAATATATTACCAACAGCACGTACTCTTATTCTTGCTTGTGTTGTTGGGCTGGATGGAACAATAATATTTTCACTGCCATCATTGGCAGTGCTTGCTACTAATGTAACCGGAAATGTTAACCCGCCATCTGTTGAAAGATCAATGGCAACATTGACACAATTAACCGGAGCTGCTGTTGTATTGGCAACACTCCATGTAACTGTTTGTGTAGTGCCGCTGTTCCATGATACACCTGCAACATTTGGTGCAGTAACTAAAAACGGACCTGCTGCACTTGTTATATTCAATATCATGTTATCACTTTGTGTTGCTCCTCCATTCAATCGATTATCCTTTACAGTAAAACGGAAATTTAATGTTCGGCTTACGGATGGTAATACTTCCCATTTTTGACCATTTACACCACTAAGGATAGTTGGCAATTGAGGTATTGTTCGTAATAAAGAAGAGGTTGGTAAGAACGAACGGAATTGAGGACCGGCAGTAGCTGTTGCAGATGGAATGGTTGAAAAGCCGGGCCCACGAACATCATTTTGTTCCCAGCAAAAAGAAAGTACATCCCCTGCATCAGCATCATTGCCTGCGCCTGTTAATACAAATGGAGTTGAATGAGGTATTGTATAATCTGTACCGGCATTGGCTGTTGGTGCTGTGTTATTCGTATTCGTTGCTACAGCACAGGTGTTACCTACCCCGCTTATAACATAGCCTGTAATTTGCTGAATATTGATGGCATGAAAATAATCATCGCTATGTGGTTGCACATCTGTATTAACACCTGTAATACCTGCATAACCCATAATAGTTGACCCACTGCCCGGTTCTACCTGTGCAATGGTTCCTTCACTACCTGCATGTGTATGGGTGTGATTGCCTCCAAACTGGTGACCCATTTCATGCGTTAAATAATCAACCACAAACCAATCAAAATTACTCAGTGTGTTATACGATGTAAAGCCACTTCCTTTCTGGCCTGTTTTACAAACACAGCCAATACAACCTGCGTTTCCATTATTCGCTGCTCTGTGTACAAGATGACCAATATCATAATTGGCATCTCCAATAACATTGTCAATTGTTGTTTGAGTTGTTCCATTGAGGTTGCCATTCCAGGGATCTGTAGCTCCATCTAAATAAATGATGAGATCATTATTGGCGATCAGCACCATGCGGATACCAAAATCTCTTTCATAAATACCGTTGGTTCTTGTCATAGCAGCATTCATGGCAACAAGCACTTTACCTTTACGTTCTGTATCATTTGTTTCACTTCCATTCAACCAGTATTGCGAAAACTCCCCTGTTGCTGCAAGTGCCAACCGGAAGCTTCTTAATTTTCCATCTGTTGCATTCAGGTTTTCACCTTCCCTGTTTATTTGTTGCAGTGTGTTGGATGCATCTGTTAAACACTTGAATTCATTTTTATAATCAACCAGTTCATTTCTTGAATCAACGAGATAGAGATTCCTTTTTTCGTCTGCCAGGTCAATATAAATGGTAGGCCGGTCGGTTGAAAGAATCATTGCCTGGAATCTTCCCATTCCCATACTGAACCTGATTATGGAATTGGGACGATCAATTCCTTTACCAGCAAACGAATTGATGCCGGGATATTTTTTTGATAACACTGCATCCATTACAGGTGCACTAACAACACGGTAACGCTCAAGCAAACCATCTGCATTTGGAATGGAAATGATGAAAGATGAATTTGTACCCGATACCATTGTTTCAGATGGGGCTTTCAGTAATTCATTCATCATTACAAATGCATTCAGCTGAAAGAGTTTATACGATTTGGGTTTAATTGAGCCACTAAAAAACTGATCATCGGCAGGGCTTTCATTTACACGGTTCCAAAGGTTTTGTTGTGCAAGTAAGGTTGATACGCTAAAAAAAAGACAAAGGGATACAACTAATTTTCTCATACTTCATTTTGGTTTAGAGGCGACTTTGAAGATATTAAAAATTGTCATATGAAATGCTCTCGCTAAACAATATTCCTGTTTAACAAAGACATTTATTTTCCTGCTAAGAATAAAACAGGAGTTGAGAACAGTTTCAGCAATGCACTTTCAGAATGATCTGTACCTGGAAAATCCCTGCTGAGCTATTGGTGGGGAATAGATTTTTGCTTTTCATCACCGTTTTCTACCTTTTATGGTAAGGGTTTGTACAGAGAATCAAATGTTGCAGGATTGGAAAGCTGGTGAATGAATTATTTACTTATCTCTGAGCTGATTGTATCAATAACTGATGGGATCATTTCAAAATCGTTGCTTTTGTCGAGAAAATAATCAGCACCCAGTTCAAGACATAGTTTTCTGTAATTATCAGTAGCATGATTTGTAATCATAATGATTCGGGTGCGGTTTGTCATTTGCTTTTCTCTCATATACCTCAATATATCAATACCATTTTTTTCAGGCATGTTAACATCCAGTAAAACAATATGAAAATTTTTGGTATTGAGCGTTACTACGGCAGATTCATAATCAGTTGCAATACTAATCAGCATTGATGATGTTTTGCTTACAATCAGCTCCATCAAACGTTTGATATAATCTGAATGGTCATCAACAATAAGCAGTTCCAGCGTCATAGGTAGTTTTAGTTACAAGATGAAATAATTATCCGTATTAAAAAATAGAACTAATTACAAAAGTTTATCCTTATTAATGTGGGAGAAATGTAGAAGATCAACTACATGAAAGAGTGAGGTCAGATCAGGTTTCTTTCCAATGCATAACGGGTAAGGTCAGCATTTGACTTCATATTCATTTTGTCGAGAATGCGGGAGCGATAGGTACTGACAGTGGTAACACTGAGGGAGAATTGAAGAGCTATTTCACTTACAGATTTCCCCGATGCAATCATCTTAAACACATCAAACTCACGGTCGGATAATTTATCATGGAGCTGGGTGGTTGCGTCGGTTTCAATAGCATGTGCTAATTTTTCAGCAATAGCAGGTGTAATAAATTTTTTTCCGAGCTGAACTGTTTGAATTGCTTTCACAATATCATCATGAATGGTTTCTTTTCCCAAATAACCTGCAGCCCCTGTTTTTAACACCCTTAAAGCATATTGATCTTCGGGATACATACTCATAATGAGTACCGGGAGTTTGGGTGCAATTTGTTTGATCTGGCTAAGTGCATCTAAACCGCTTCGGCCAGGCATGCTGATATCACATATAACTACATCCCAGCTTTTACGTATTACTTCCTGGATAAGCGATTCAGCATCGGATGCTTCACCAATTTCAGCTGAAGGATATTCTTCGAGTAACAGGATTTTTAAACCCCTTCTTACTATTGCATGATCGTCGGCTATGAGGATGTGCATCATAAATTACATTAAATATAATGAATATATAAACAGGCTGTAGATCATTCAACTATTTACCGGAAAACTAACACTCACAATGGTTCCATTTCCCACTGCACTTTCAATGTGAAATGATCCGTTAATCATGGAGGCCCTTTCCTTCATACCTAATAAGCCCCATGTGGCTCTGTTTATTTGATCATTGCTATTGAAACCCCCGCCATTATCTTTAATATGTAAAGTAAAGGAATTGTTTTCCTGTTCCAAAGCTACTTGTACAAATGTTGCATTAGCGTGACGTGAAATATTTGTGAGTGCTTCCTGAAAAATTCTGAAAACAGCTGTATTTACAGCATTGGTTAATTGAATTTCTGTAATTGAATGTTTAAAGGAAGTTGTAACCCCTGATTTTTTTTCAAACACATTCAGATTCCATTCAATGGCAGAAATCAAACCCAGGTCGTCAAGAATACTCGGCCTTAGATCGGTTGCTATACGACGGATGCTTTGTACAACCCCGTCAATCATATTCAAAAGTTCAGTTGTTTTCTGTTTCATGGCAGCATCTCCTGTTTGGCTGATACGTTTGTTGAGCCATGAAACGTCCATCTTCATTACTGTTAACTGTTGCCCAAGGTCATCATGAATTTCCCTTGCAATGGTTGTACGGTCTTCTTCCCTGATGTCCTGGATATGTGCTGAAAGTTGCCGTATCTGTTCATATGATTGATGAAGGTCTTCTTCCGCTTTTTTACGTTCAGAAATATCCCTAAAGTAAATGGATACTCCTGTAGCTGATGGATAAATATGTACTTCAAACCATTTTACAAAAAGGCTGCCCTGCATTTCAACATACACATATTCCTGTGTACGGCTGGCATTTTGAACTGCACTAATGAATACATCATTGGTATCAGGAAAAAGTGTGAATAATGATTTACCTGAAAAATCCCCTTCGTTAAACTGAAAAATCTTCTCTGCTTTCTTATTGACATAAACAAACTCGAGGTTGTTGTTTATACCAATAAATGCATCTGAGATGCGTTCAAAAATATGTCGCAGTTCCACCGTTTTTTCTTTTACCTGTAATTCAAGGTTTTCATTGAGTAACTGCAACTCTTTTTCAAGTTTCTTTTGTTCAGTGATATCTCTATGAACTGCTACATAACCATTAATAACACCGGATTCATCTCTCAATGCTGTTACAGAAGCCTGCACATAAATTTTTTTCCTGGTCTTATGATAAAATATGTATTCATCCCTGAAAAACCCTTTTTCATTCAGCTCTGCAAAGGATTGATCAACTTCCGCTGATGAAAGCTCACTCTTCAAAAAGTCGCTGATTATTTTTCCCTTCACCTCTTCCAGCGTAAATCCATAAATATTTTCAGCGGCTTTATTCCAGCTTTGAATATGCAGTCCTGCATCTGTTGAAAGGATTGCATCGCTGGTTTGCTGTACAAGATTAGCCAGATATGTTGTTTGCTTATCACTTTCTATTTGCTGTACATCCCGTTTGTTAAGCAAAACGGTATTATATAAAATCAGCACAAAAAAAGAAATGATCAAACTGGTAATTAACAAAACAGTTCCGAATTCTAAATCATAAAATCCTTGTCTCTGACCCCACAGCCGTAGAAAAGCAATTGCTGTAGGCACCAGGATTGCTGCAGGCAAAAGCCTGCGGGCAAGGTAACTGCCGGTATGTACACTGGTAATTTGTTTCATAATTCCCTTAGCAGGTTCAAGAAAAAGGATAGCTAACGATACGAATAAGAAACAAACAGCACTTTGCAGGGCCATTGGTATATAAGATACCATTTCATATAATGCATGTACTCCAAACAAGTAACCTAAAAGGGAGAAAATTGAAATGAGAAGAATCATAACGGCACCAACCTGAGTTAAATGAGTGTTTCCTAAATCTGCGTTTGAATGCATGAGCATTACAGTTAAACCTGTTAGAAAAAAACACCAGGCTGTATTGGGTGCCATCCTGTTAACAAAGCCCTTCACAATATCCTTATTCATCTCGTCGGCAAAAAACAAAATATCAATTTGAAATTCAAACCAGCCAAACAAATAGATCAATTTCAACACCGCTGAAATAAAAATAAATAGCGTGAGTGTAAAACTTACTATTTTATAAAAGGGAAATGGTTTCCTCCAAAAAAGATATAAAGCCAATCCGAAAAAAATAAAACAAATGGCTGTAAGCGGATTCATTGCTACAAAATCAGGGGAAGGATGTTTCAGCCAATTGATATCAAATGCCCAGCCAACCAGAGAAAGTACGCCAATGCTGATAATACAAAAAATGAGATAAACAGCCCGGGTTTTGAGTTTTGATTGCACGTTTAAATGCGGAATCATTTCCATAGTAACTGTTTTAACATATAGCTGGTTGAATTTAATTTTAATTTCACAGATATTAAATAAAAAACTACACCGAAACATTTGCAAGAGGAACAGTCACTTCAACTGAAGTACCAATTCCAATTTCACTTGTTATTCTATACTCTCCTCCCATCATTAAAGTACGTTCATGCATACCTAATATGCCCAGTGTTTTCTTATTTTTTATCAGCTCATTTTCATACCCTACGCCGTTGTCTCTTATATGCAGAATTAACTGTTCATTGATCTTTTGTAAAGACACTGTTATTTCAGTTGCTTCGGCATGTTTTGCAACATTGGTGAGGCACTCCTGAAAAATGCGGAATAAACCCGTAGCTGTATCTTTATTTATTTCCATTCCAATTTCATCGCCTGTAAAAAATGTTTTGATACCCGCCCTTTTTTCAAATTCATTCAGCTGCCATTCAACTGCAACTACAAGTCCCAGATCATCGAGCAGGCTGGGGCGCAGATTGGATGAAATTCTTCTTACAGAATTAACCGTTTCATTGAGCATCGCTAACATATCATCAACCCTTTGCAACACAGATTCATCAGCCGAATGTTTAATTTTTTTATTGAGCCAGGAAATATCCATTTTCAAAACAGTTAGTTGCTGGCCCAATTCATCATGAATTTCACGGGAAATATTTGTTCTTTCTTCTTCTCTTATTTTTTCAAGGTGGGACGTAAGTTCCCGTATGGCTTTATATGACCTCTGTATTTCGTCTTCTGCTTTTTTACGTTCGGTAATGTCTCTTACAAAAGCAAGAAACCTTCCGTCTGAAAGGAATTTGGCATTTACTTCAACATCTGTCACTGTTCCATCTTTCTTCAATAGTTTTCTTTCAGAAGTTGCGCCTTTATCGCTTTTTAAGCGGTCAAATTGAAATGGGTTCAGCTTCAGTGCTTCAGGTTCAGCCAAATCATAAATAGTCATATGCTTTAACTCCTCCAGTGAGTACCCAGATAATTCGCAACCTGCAGAATTTACAATATAAAATACTCCTGATGCATCAGAAATAAAAATACCATCGCTTGCCTGCTCTACCAGTGTTCTGTATTTTTCTTCGCTTTGCTGCAATGCTTCCTCTGCCTTTTTCCGCTCTGTTATATCCATCATACTTCCCATCATCCGGATTGGTTTGCCCGTTGCATCCCGCAATATATATGTGCGGTCATAAATATTGATCCATTCCTTGTTGTTATAAAAAAACCTGTATTCACTGATCCATACATTTTCGTTGGACTCAAGTGCTTCTGCAAGGCTTCTATTAATTTGCACTCTTTCTTCAGGATGTATATGGTTCAGCCATTGTTGATAATCGGCTACAGGGTCAGTCATTGTTAACCCATATAATCGTTGATGCATTTCATTGCCCCATCCTTCCTGTGTTTCAAGATTTGTTTCCCATATTGCATCATTAGTTGTTTTTGCAATTAATTCAAACCGCTCGTTCGATCGCCTGATCACCTCTTCGGCTTTAATGCGTTCTGTAATATTCGTCATACTGCCTGTCATCCTGATTGGCTTACCGGCTGCATTACGTAATATATAGGTGCGATCATATATATGCATATAATCGCCGTTCATATTTTTAAACCTGTACTCCGAAATAAAAACATTGGTGGTGGAAGCAAGTGCATCTTCCTGCTTTTTAATGATTGTATCCTTTTCATCAGGATGCAGTTTTTGAATCCATATATCTGCTTTTGGTACAGGATCATTAATTGTTAACCCATATAAATGTTGATGATTTTCATTACTCCATAATTCACCTGTTTCCAGGTCCCATTCCCAAACAGCATCATTGGTGGTGCTGGTGATCATTAAAAACCGTTCGCTGGAGCGTTTGAGTTTTTCTTCATCTGCTTTACGATTTGTAATATCCCTTGTTACACCCAGTGCCCAAATGATTGACCCCTGTGCATTACAATAAGGAACAATATTTATTTCGCACCAACGCCTGTTCCCTTTGAGTGTGATCATTTCAAACTGAAGTTGCCCGCTCATTCCATTAAAAGCATCCTTGATAATTCTGCTAACCATTTTGTCATTAGGTGAGGCTACAACGGGCAATAAGGATTTTCCTCTTATTGCCTCAAAGCTATCTGCCTCTAACATAGCAATCCCCGCCTTATTAATTTCCAAAATTTCACACTCTCTATTCATGAGTTTTATGCAATCCGGATCAGTATCTAAAATGCTACGGAGCCTGTTTTCGCTTTCTCTTAATGCCAGTTCATTTTTCTTTCTTTCAATACTGTGCTGCACAGCTTTGCTTATCATTTTTTTTTCAAAGTCGCCTTTTATAAGATAATCCTGTGCTCCAATTTGTATGGCTTGCCTGGCCAATTCAATTTCATCTTCTTCGCTTAAAATAATAACGGGAGCAGTTGAAAGAAACTGATTAATGAAAAGAAATGTTTCTAATCCTTTTAAATCAGGGAGATTTAAATCAAGAAAAATAAGATCGGGTTCTGGTTTTACAGCAATATTTTTCAGCTCATTAATTGATTTGAAATGCAAAACTTCCTGTATGTGTAAACCTGCTTCAGTAAAGCATTTGTTCAGGAGTAGAAAGTCTTCCTGGTTTTCTTCAATAATTATAATTTGCCTTAGGTTATACATAATCTCCGG
>JANMOR010000557.1:0-3867 GCA_031369435.1 Chitinophagaceae bacterium | reverse complement strand
ATTCCGCTCCAATATTTCCCAAGCCAACAATTAAAAACTTCATATTAAGCAAATATCAAAAACTAAAAAGGTTTATCAAATAAAAATCCCCCTTTGCAGGGGGATGTATGTTCAATTCGTTGAATTTATTTTTTCTCCGGTGCTGCAGCTACAGGTGCTTTTGCTCCGGCGGCGGGAGCAGCTGTTACTGCTTCTTCCTGTTTCAACAGGCGTGTTAACACAACCGATGCAATAGGAATACGGGGCGAATTCAATACTTCCATATGATCAGCTTTTACATCTTCCACCCGGATGTTCCCATTCAGTTCAAGAGAAGTTAAATCAACTTCAATTGATTCTTTCAGGTATTTTGGAAGTGCTTTAATTTTCAGTGATTTGATTTTGGTAATCAACTTACCGCCATCTTTTACACCAACTGCTGTTCCTGTAAATTTCAAAGGAATGGTAGCGATAACTTTTTTGTCATCAATTAACTCCAGTAAATCTACATGGGCCAAAGCATCTGATACTTTGTTGAATTGCAGATCCTTTAAAATGGTTCTGTACGTTGTGCCATCAATGTTCACTTCAGCAATCTGGAATTCGGGTGTATAAACCAAGGTTTTAAATGCCTTGACAGGAGCGTAGAAATTAATTTCTTTTGAGCCTCCGTAAATTACACCAGGCACCATTTCCTGAGAGCGAAGTTGACGGGCGGCTTTTTTCCCGTTTTCGGTCCTCAAGTGACCCTCAATAGTAATTGTCTTCATCATTGTTATTCTAATTTAAAAATTTACTTTTTTGGTTTATTTATTCCTTCGTTGGGAATGCATAAATAAACTGGTGATACTCTTGTTTTCAAAGGCATTGCGAAGTGCTACTCCAAACAGTTCTGCAACACTCTGTACTTTGATCTTTGAACTTGATTGCGTTAATGGAATGGTATCACAAACAACCAATTCTTCCAGCACACTGTTTTCAATATTCTCGTAAGCTTTACCACTCAATACAGGATGCGTAATGAGTGCTCTTACACTTCTTGCACCTTTTTCTTTTAAAAGAGCTGCCGACTTTACTAAAGTTCCGCCGGTATCGCAGATATCATCTATCAAAACAATATCCCTGTCTGTTACATCACCAATCACCACCATGCTAGCTATTTCATTTGCCCGCTTGCGATGTTTATCGCAAATCACCATTTCAACTTCAAAATAACTGGCAATTTCCCTGATCCTGTTGGCACTTCCTACATCGGGGGCCGCAAAGGTAAGGTTTTCAAGGTTCAAACTCTCAATGTATGGGATAAAAATAGAGGATGATTCGAGGTGATCAACCGGGATATCAAAGTAGCCCTGGATTTGTGCTGCATGCAGATCCATCGTAATGATCCGGTCGGCCCCTGCTGCCTCCAGCATATTGGCTATCAATTTAGAACCGATCGCCACCCGGGGTTTGTCTTTTCTGTCTTGCCGGGCATATCCAAAATATGGAATAACAGGGATTACTTTATAAGCTGAGGCCCGTTTAGCTGCATCAATCATCAACAGCAGTTCAAGAATATTTTCAGCCGGGGAAAAGGTACTCTGCACAAGGAAAACAATATCGCCCCTGATGCTTTCCTGGAACATGGGTTGAATTTCGCCATCACTGAATTTTTGTGTGATGCATTTGCCTAAAGGAATGCCGAAATTTTTTGCAATTTTTTCAGCCAGGTAAATAGAGGCGGTGCCTGAAAATATCTTGGGAGATGGATTGACCATACAATCAGTTTGAAAAGAAGTGAAAATTTGCGGCGAAGATAGGCCCTTCATTTTAACAATAGGGCAAACAATCTACCACTTTTCAACAAACTGAAAAGGTGATGTGCCAGAACTGCACTATGAAATACTTATTGAATATTAGCCAATGTAACAATGCTTTGTAATTTGGCGGGGGGTTGATATTCGTCAACAGTCTGTTCAGTTTCATTTTTTGTTGACTGTGAAATTTGAATACTTAGAGACAATACAAAAACGGTTGAGAAAATTAAATTACCAAGTATGATGAAATGAAAGGCGGAAGATCGAAGGAAACTTCCTGATGGGTGTTGGGGAGACATAGGATTTTGGTTTTTTTAGATATTTGGATAATTGGAGAAGTGAAAATAAGGCATTATTTTGATGCATGCAAGACCAACGAAAGAGCATTAAGGATTGGGCAGAGGACGACAGACCCCGTGAAAAGCTCCTTTTAAAAGGCGCAGAAGCACTCAGCAATTCAGAATTAATTGCCATTTTAATCGGCTCCGGCACCAAAACAAAATCGGCAGTTGATGTGGCCAAAGCCTTACTGGATAAGGTTCAGGACAGGTTAAACGATTTTGGGAAGTTAACCGTAAAGGAACTGATGCAGGTGGATGGTATTGGCGAGGCGAGAGCCGTTATTCTTACTGCCGCTATGGAACTTGGGAGGAGGCGGCAGGCCGTAGTTTCACTGAAAAATAACGTAAAAACAAGTGCAGATATCGCCCACTTTTTCCAGGCACAATTAAGAGATAAATTACATGAAGTGTTTGCCGTTGCTTTTTTGAACCGTGCAAACAAAGTCAATCATCTTGAAATCATCAGCGAAGGTGGCATTACAGGAACAGTCGCTGATCCACGAATCATTCTTAAAAAAGCTTTGGAGCATAATGCCGTTAATATTGTGCTTTGTCACAATCACCCATCGGGAAGTTTAAAGCCCAGCAAGGCCGACGAAGTACTCACACGGAAAATTAAAGAAGCTGCATTGTTGTTAGATATGACCGTTGTTGATCATATCATTGTAAGTGAAGATGGATATTATAGTTTTGCTGATGATGGCAATTTGTAAATTGCGGAAGTAAACAATATAAACTTAGCATCGAAATAATTCAATCACTATGCATTCCAACCGACGGAACTTTTTATCAAAATTCAGCCTTGCTTTTTTTTCCATTACAGGTTTCTCTTCTTTTAAAAACAAACAAACCGAACCACCATTGAAAAATATTTTTATCCATCATGTTTATTTCTGGCTCAGGAATCCAAACAGTGCTGTTGATGCAGACAAACTCGCAGAAGGTCTTTTAAAACTTTCTGCAGTTAAAACCATTCAGCGTTTTCACATTGGCAAACCTGCTGAAACCAACAGGGATGTGATTGAACGTGGATATGCTTTATCGTGGTTTGTTGAATTTAAAAATGCAACTGACCAGTCGAGTTATCAAACCGATCCTATTCATTTAAAATTTATTGAAGATTATTCAAACCTCTGGGGCAAAGTGATTGTGTATGACTCAGTAGATAAATAAATTCAGCTCATAAAAAAGCCCCGACGATAAATGTCGGGGCTTTCAAATTTATGCGATTGGCTTAAAACGGAAGATCATCAGCAATATCACTTGCAACAGGCGGTTGCTCACTCATTGATGGTGGTGCAGATGAGGCTGCTCCTGAACTGTATCCCCCCCCGCCATTGCTATCAGCACTGCGGCTTCCAAGCAATTGCACAGATTGTACTCTTAGTGAAAGTGATGCGCCACTTTTTCCATCCTGAGTAGTATAAGTCCTTACATCAGGGGCACCTTCAACAAATACCTGTGTTCCTTTTTTAAGATAAGGTGCAATGCCTGTTTTGTCGCTCCAGTAAGCGCAATCAACCCAGGTTGTTTTTTCACGTTGTGCACCACTGCTGTCTTTAAATTTCTCCGTGTGGGCAACAGTAAAATTCATTACATTCTTTCCATTCACTGTGTTGGTAACACAATCCTTTCCGAGGTTTCCGATGACTTGTAACTTGATCATAATTTCATTTTTAAGGCTGAATAATAATTAGTCGTCCAAAGTACATTTTTTTGGTTGAATATTCCAAGCTCGGGTGCCGATC
>JANMOR010000307.1:0-4040 GCA_031369435.1 Chitinophagaceae bacterium | reverse complement strand
AACCAACTCTTGAATAATTGCTGTAACAATATGCAAAGGGACAATACCAGTAGTCATTGGTTGAACTCATGAGTTCTGCAACATTAATGGGATTACTGGTAAACATTCTGCGATCAACCAAACTGTACAATTGTTTCATTGTGTTAATGGCAAGAATACCGGTTTGCATATCAATCAACTCTGTTTCTGATTGAAATGGTTCCTGACCATGAGCAATGCAAAACGTATAAAAGTTCATCAGCAGATCAATGGGAATACCCGGAACTGCAACTTTGCCATCTCTTGCCAGAGCGAGTACATCATCCCATGTTTGTGGAAGTTGTTTGAGTAAATCTTTTCTATAGCTGGCAGCTGGTGTTGCTGCATCAATTGCCAGGGCCCATTGCTGATGAATGTAATTATAACTGATATGCGAAAGACCAACAGAATTAGCGAGTTGATCATTTAAATATCCCGCAGGCAGATATTTATTCAATGGCATAACACATTTGGTTGTAGCTGCACGTCCTACCCATGGGTGATCAATGATTAGTAAATCATAATCTTTGGTCAAATCTTCAATGGGGAAATCAGCAAATTCCTGCAATGTTCTTTTTTTCCACCTGATCTCTACGTCAGGATGCAATTCTGAATAAAGTTGGGAAACAGCAAGCAGAGGTGTAATGCCCCTGCTGTGTGCCCATGTGATACCGTTTAAAACGATTGCTGCCATTTTTAAACGTTATTTTTTTGAACCATTAATATATGTTCGCATAACATTACTAATTCGTTGTGTTGATTATAACATTCTACCAGTTCAGTAACCAAACCATATTCCGGTTTCTTATGTTCCTTCTTGTCTTTGATTGTTACGTTTACTTTAATTGTATCGTTGATGAAAACGGGTTTTGTAAAACGCAAACGCTCATAACCATAGGTCATGGATACTTCATTTACAAAATCGGCTGTAAGCCCAATGGCAATGGTGAAGATGAGGGTGCCATGTGCAATCCTTTTTTTAAATGGTTGAGTTTTGCACCATTCTTCGTCCATATGATGTGGGAAAAAATCACCTGACTGTCCGGCATGGATTACAATGTCTGTTTCTGTAATTGTTCTGCCTTTTGTATGGCGCACATTGTTCAGCTCAAACTCTTCAAAGTATTTTTTTATAAACATGGCAAGCTGCAATCTATTTAAATGTATTCTACCTGAAATATGCAGGTGCAACTGAAGAAAATCAGGATAAAATGATTGCGGAAGTGACAGGCAGGGTTTCTATCTGTGAAACCAATCTCTTTACAATCGTTATGCCCTTTGGTTCAATAGTACAACAGCAGGAATTCAGGATTTGAAAGTAGAACAGCCTGTAGCGGAATCCAATGGCAGGTTTTACTGAAAAGATGGAATATCTTACGATAGAGGAATGGTGCATGTGAAAAAACTGCAACTAACTTAGTGCGTTAATCAGTTGAACAAATGTTTATTGATGTTTGTGAAGATAGAGTATCAAAAATATTTTTCACTCCCCTTTCGAGGCATCAAAATTAAGTTCTGTAATCAAGTCAATTAAGTTTATTCATTGAATTTATTCGTCCATTTCCATTAATTTATGTGCTAACGACATTCATATTCAAAAATGTGCGGTTTTTCAACTCGTTATTGTCAACAAAATAGATATACAACAATTCAAAAGTTTTCCGGATCCGTTTAAGTTCAATAATATTCTGCAAATTTCTTTAAATCTTCAAGTAATATGTTCGTACTTCGAATAGTCTTGGGCACAAATAAAAAAGGCAATTCATTTGAATTGCCTTTTTCTTTTACTACTTTATTTTTTAGGTAATACTTCAAATCATTGATAACTGGAAAGTGATATCGTTAATTTTTTTCAGCATACTTATCATTAATACTTAAATACTTTTCCATTGGCCATTACTTCCTGTGTCTTTTCATCAAAGGTTACTTTAGCACCTGTTCTAACAGCCGCATTGGTCATGATTGTTGCAATAGAATGATAATAACCTGCTTCAACAGGAGCATTGGGTTGTTTACGGCTACGTACACATTCCATAAAGTTGAGCATGTGATTGCTGGTTAATCTGTCGGCACCGGTGTTGGCCGATGCAACAACTTTTTCTTCGAGGTCTGTCAATTTCATTTCAGTGAGCAGGTTCGGCTTCATACCCATTGCAGTTGCATGATTTTCTCTGAGCCCACCTTTTGGCGAAATGGTATTTGTATTAAGATTCAATTCGCCTCCATTTGAATAATAGATCTCTGCTGGGTTTTCATCTCCATTATGCATGCGTGAACCAAAGGTTACCTGGAAACCTGAAGTGAGATCATTCTGCGGACCATATTCAAAAACAGCTGTAGTGGTATCCCAATTCTTTCTTCCATCTTTCCACATATAAATACCACCATTGGCAACCACACTGCGTGGATGTTTTAATCCGCTAAACCAATGCACCGTATCAATCTGGTGACTCATCCATTGGCCCGGCATGCCCGATGAATAAGGCCAGAATAAACGATACTCTAAATATTTTCTCGGATCCCATGCTTCAAACGGGCGGTTCATTAAAAAGCGTTTCCAATCGGTATCTTCCTGTTTACATTTTGCAACCAGTGCAGGTCTTCTCCAACGGCCTGGTTGATTAACATTCCATGTTAATTCAACCATTGTAACAGGACCAAATTTTCCTGATTGTATAAATTCAGCTGCTGCTTTGTAGTTTCCGCCACTGCGGCGTTGTGAACCAACTTGAATGATCCGGTTACTGGCTTTGATGATCTTTAATGCATTCCTGTTGTCTTCCATTGTTTCAGCAAAGGGTTTTTCAACATAGGCATCCTTGCCTGCTTTCACTGCTTCAATAGCATGCAATGCATGTTGAAAATCGGCAGTGCTTACAATTACTCCATCTAAATCTTTGATGCGATAGAGCTCATCATTGTTTCTACAAGTTTGTACATCATGTCCTAATTTTTCTTTCAGAAAACTTTGCCCCTCTTCCCTGCGCAACTTCCACAGATCACTTACTGCAACAATATCAAAATTCAATTCTTTATAATGATTCAAAAAAGAAGGGAACAATGCCTGGCGAAATCGATCGGAAAAACCCACCACACCCAAACGTACCCGATCATTGGCACCAATGATATTCCCATAGCTTTTGGCGCTGAAACCAAGTGTTGCTGCATATACTGCTGCTGAAGCTTTTGCTGACTGCTTAATAAAATGACGGCGGGAAACTGACATAATCGTTTATTTAATTGTAAATATTTTCAGCCTCACCCCCCCGAACTACGTTCCTAACTTTCGCTTTGCTCAGTTACCTTTCCAAAAGAGAGGAGGGGCTGTTTATGTTTTAATGAACTATATAACTTCCACATCAACTTTATTTCCTATGCAACACTTTCGTGGTTTCTAATCATTTAATCAGAGTTTTCGAAAAGCTAGGGCTGTGGATTGATGGCTTTCTCCTTCGGGGGAAGTCGGAAGGGGGCCTCTTACCACTTCACCATTTCAACTCTTTCAACTTAATACTCCTGTACATAACATTATTTCCATGATCCTGCAACAGGATATGCCCCTTTGGTGCTTCACCAAAATTTTTCCAATCAACATACTTACTGATGGCGACAATATCTTTAAACTGTTTTGAACCACGGATATACTCCAGCACTTTTACGCCGTTGAGATAATGTTCCACTTTATCATTCGGATACACAATGATCCTTGCAAAATTCCACTGACCAATAGGTCGTAAAAAACGTTTTTGCTTTTCTGCTTTTATCAGGTCATATAAAGAAGCAAGTGTCCGGTTTCCATCACGACCCAATTTTGCATCGGGATGCAAAGTGTCATCGAGTACCTGGTATTCTAATCCAATAGCAGATCCGCTGCTTTTTTCTGCAAGTGTTACAAAATATTTTACACCGCTGTTAGCACCGGGTGTTAATTTAAATTCAAACGAAAGATCAAAGGCAGCGTATTGTTCATTAGTAATTATATCACCACCATTGGTTGATTCCTTTCCTTCTGCTCCAATAAC
>JANMOR010000293.1:0-5548 GCA_031369435.1 Chitinophagaceae bacterium | reverse complement strand
CATCCTGAGCCAGGATCAAACTCTCCATTGTAAATGTTGTTTGATACTGACTATTAATTCTCAAGAATTAACAGTTCAAAAATCGAATTATGTTACACTTGAATTTACCCGTTCTAATTAATTAAAACGTTGCTGTTGCTTTCAATCTTTCAAAGAACTTTTTTACTTTTTTGATACCCATTTTTTGAATGGGAGTGCAAAGGTAAGAGGTTTTTCTATTCCACCAACTATTTCTTAATTTTATTTGAAATTTTTTTATTGAATTTCAATTAAGAAGGAGTGTTTTTGACGGAATAATTTTTTAACCTTTTCGAAGAACTTCCGTCTTTTTTCAAAAGCGGGTTGCAAAGATAAGGGCAGCGCAAAGTATCAACCAAACTTTTTCAAACCTTTTTTGTCCCATATTTTCAGAATACAGTGCTGTAAAGGATTTCAGATAAAAATAAATTTCAGGGGTTATAAAAAAAGATCGTTTGGGTATGTAACACTTACTAAAAACAATCCTTTTGAAGGTGCTGAAAAATCTGCAGAGGAAAGATCGTTTTCAGTTACCAGCTTTTTAAATTCTTCAATTGTCATGTTTCCCCGAGCAATTCGAACCATTGTACCTACTAAACCACGAACCATACCCCTGAGAAAACGATTTGCTTTTACATGGTATATTAAGCATTCATTTTCATGAATCCATTCGCTTTTATTAATGGTACATTTAAAAGATCTTACCTGTGTATTTTTTTTTGAAAAAGCTGTAAAATCCTCACATTGCTTAATTATCTCTGCACATTTATTAAGGGCTTCACTATTTAAAGTGTAAGGTAAATGCCATGCTCTGTCTTCAAGAAAGGGATTCTTTTTATCATAAATGAAGTACTTATATTCCCTTTCTACTGCATGAAAGCGACAATGAGCATCATTTTTTACTTTTTTAATTGACTTAACAGCAATTGGCAAAGGCAAAATAGCATTGATATTGTAAATCGCCTCTTGAGGAAAATCTTCTTCCCAATCGAAATGAAAATAATTTTGTACTGCATGCACACCAGCATCGGTTCTTGATGAACCGGTTAAAGAAACTGATTTGCGAAAGAATACCTGAAAAGCTTTTTCAATTTCTGATTGAATGGTATTTGCATTGCGCTGTACCTGAAAGCCACTAAAGCCATCGCCTTTATAAAAAACTTCAAGAAAATACCTGGGCATAAGTTATTGGTTAGGCAGGAGGGCTAAGAATCGCTTTTTATAGTATTCGTCCTGTATGGTTTCGCTGAGGTCTTTAAAATTAGAAAAATCAGTGACATATAGCATTGCAGCATCATAAAATCGATAACGACTTTCATCCTTCAAAAACAAAACTGCCAGATTCTTCAACTGAGCCGTTGAAAAACATTTTGTTTTAAATATTTTCTTCGCTTCATTTACCATTTCATCTTCTTTTGATTCATTTGCCATTTTACGGCGAAGTTTAATAAAGTCATCTTCTGTTGCAATTGCTTTGCAATTACTGTTTGGGAGAGATTGAGAAATTGGCTTTTGTTCAACAACAGGTTGCTTTATCTCTTCTTTTTTGGGTTCTTCTATTTTAACCACCGGTGTATCAACGGGGATGTTTATTTTTTCATGAATAACCGGAGTCGTATCTCTCTTTACTTCTGTATTGATAACAGGTGACGTTGTAATGGAAGAAGTATCTTTTTCAATAAACAACCTGATTGTATCTGTCAGTCCAACTGAATCAACTACTTCAAACACAAAATCGCTTCCGGCTTTACTATCGAACCTGCGAATTTGCTGAATTAAAGATTTTGAAGGAGCAACCCATTCCGGTTCTGTAACAGGAACTTCAATTGATATAACCGGCTGTTGTGGGATATCGGTCTTCACAGTATCTTTTACTTGCTGTTGTACATTATTGGTTGGAGACACAATTGGTTTTGGTGTATCAATGGCCGGTTTCTCCTGTTTCATTACTGTTACATTCTTTACAGTGCTATCCTGTGTAATTTTTGAAAGCATGTTTGCAAAAGGATCATCAGCCACCTGTTGATTTTTATTTACAACTGTTTCATTCGTTTTAGATCCTGCAGCAATGCTGGTAGAAGTAACGGTAGAATTTTGCAGATCATACAAAGCCCATCCCTTTTCTCCAAAATTCTTAATGAGATATCCTTTATCAACTTTTTCAATTATACTTTGAAACTGGAGTTCGGGGAGGTCAGATTTTGGAAACCCTATTGCAAAATCAAAAGGACCATCCTTCAACTTTGATATGATGAGATAACCCGCAGCAGATGAACTGTAAATACGGTTATTGTACTTTATATAAAAAGGCTGCTGATTATCGGTTTGCAGATAAATAAAATGATTTAACTGACTGTACGCCTGCAAACCCATCGTTATAATCACAAACAGCAACAAATAAATACGTTTCATAAAAGAATACCCCATAACAACAAAGCTAATTTTTTTTGTTCAACCGTTTAACAAACCATTTGTCAATTTCTGTTTTTTTAATTACCAGTGACTTTATCTTTACAGCTCAAAAAATCAAAAAAATGAAGAAACATTTTGCAGCAGGTTTAATTTTTATACTTATTAGCCTTGCAGCAGTTGCTCAACCAGCTGAACAAACAGATACCTCCTGGAAAAAAAATTACCGGTCTTCAGCAGAAAAAATACATGACCTTGTACACACCAAATTAGAGGCCAGTTTTGATATACCCAAAGCTTATATGTACGGGAAAGTTTCGGTAACGTTGAAGCCCCACTATTATCCAAGTAATATGCTGGTGTTAGATGCGAAAGGAATGGAGATTAAAGAGGTTGCTATTCAAAAAGCTGCTGCCAAAAGCAAACTGAAGTATGAATATGATGGATTGCTACTCAAAATAACTTTGGATAAAATGTATAAAGCTGGCGAAGCTTATACCATTTATATAGATTATGTTTCAAAACCCAACGAATTTAAAGCTGAAGGAAGCGCTGCCATTACCGATGCAAAAGGTTTGTATTTTATCAACCCTAAGGGAGAAGAAAAAGACAAACCCACACAAATATGGACACAAGGTGAAACAGAAGGAACCAGTGTATGGTGCCCCACCATTGACCGGCCAAATCAAAAAACCACACAGGAATTTTATTTAACTGTTCCATCAAAATGGGTAACGCTGAGCAATGGCAAACTGGTTAGTCAAAAACCCGGGCCAAGTGGAACAAGAACAGACTATTGGAAAATGGATCTGCCACATGCTCCTTATTTATTTTTTATAGGTGCAGGTGAATATTCAGTTGTAAAAGATAACTGGAAAGGAAAAGAAGTAAGCTATTATGTAGAAAAAGAATATGAAAGTGTTGCAAGAAAAATTTTTGGCAACACGCCTGAAATGATCACTTTCTTTTCAAACATTACAGGTGTAGAATATCCCTGGAATAAGTATGGACAAATTGTTGGCCGTGATTATGTAAGCGGAGCCATGGAAAATACAACAGCAACCATTCACCAGGAAAGCGCCCAGCAGGATGCACGTGAGCTGGTTGATGGCAACAGTTGGGAAGGAACCATTGCACATGAATTATTTCATCAATGGTTTGGTGATTATGTTACAACCGAAAGCTGGAGCAACTTAACACTAAATGAGTCGTTTGCCAATTACAGTGAATTGCTTTGGGATGAATATAAATATGGCAAAGACAAAGCTTCTGCAACACATTACACTGCCATGCAGGGTTACTTGGGCAGCAGCAGTGAAAAGAAAGAGCTGGTACGTTTTTACTACAACAACAAAGAAGACATGTTTGATGCAGTGAGTTATAACAAAGGCGGCCGCATTTTACACATGCTGCGCAATTTTGTTGGCGACAGTGCTTTCTTCAAATCGCTGAACCTGTATTTAACTACCAATAAATTTAAATCGGCAGAGGCACATAACTTACGTTTGGCCTTTGAAGAAGTTACCGGCAAAGACCTTAACTGGTTCTTCAATCAATGGTATTTTGGCAGCGGTCACCCAACACTGGATATCAATTACAGTTACGATGAAGCAACCCGACAGGTAAAAGTAATTGTGAAGCAAACACAAAAAGATAAACTGTTTAAACTTCCTGTTGCTATTGATATTTATACGGGCAGCAACAAAGTTCGTCAACAAGTGTGGGTTGAAAATGCAGTTGACTCGTTTATGTTTACTTCAGCCAGCAAACCTGACTTAATCAACTTTGATGGAGATAAAGTTTTACTTGGCACCAAAAAAGAAAATAAAAACATCGACAACTATATTCACCAGTATAAATATGCAGGGCTTTATCTCGACAGAAGAGAAGCCATTGATTTTATTTCAAAAAAACAAGACGACCCTAAAGCTGTTGATTTTATGCAACAAGCTCTCAATGACAAATACAGCGGCTTACGCAATTTCGCTATTAGTAAACTGGATTTGAAGAAAGCGCCGATTGCAAATGCTGTTGAAAGCAAATTGAAAGATATTGCCATGAAAGACCCAAGCCGCATCGTTCGCAGTAACGCTGTTGAAATATTGGGGAATATGAAGAAACCCGAATACAAATCGCTTTTTCAATCCTTACTCAATGACTCCTCTTACACATTAAGTGCGGCTGCACTAATTGCATTGGATAAAATTGATGGTGCTGCTGCGTTAACCGAAGCGAAGCGTTTATCGAAACTAACAATGAAGGGAGATTTGATTGAAGCTGTTGCAACTACCCTCATCAAGAGTGGTGACGAATCTTCTTTTGATGAAATTGTGAGTGCATATGCTAAGATGGGGCCTACCCAATCTAAATTTAACTTAACTCCGGTGTTAGCCAATTTTATTGGAACTATAAAGAGCACAGAGAAGGTAAAAAGAGCGGTGGATGAAATTGCAAAATTCAGAGATGCTATTCCTGAACAATTTGGAGTTGGCCCTGTGTTCGATAATTTTCTGAAAATGATCATTGGTAAAAAAGAAGCCGCCAAAAAATCAGGCGAAGATGTAAATGCTTTACAGGAGCAGATTGATTATATAAAAAGTAAGATTAAGAGTTAACTAATTTTTTAATAAACAGAGCCGCTTCAAATGAAGCGGCTCTGTTTATATACTCTACCACGTCGGGTATCAGCTTTCGCTTGAAAAATTATTTATATTTATTGGGCAAGGTTTCGCAAGAGATCTTTTTTAAAACACTACCCTCATACTTTATTGAACCCGGGTTTATAAAATAAGCTGTATCTCCTTTCGTATTCATTTCACCAATGCCACGTATGAGCGTACCATCTTTGTATTTAAAGTACAGCTCCATTACACTATTCATTCCTTCTGAAGCAAAAGAATAAAACAGTTTCAACTTATCTCCCTGTAAACTACCTTTAACTGTACCGGTGCTGCCATCTTTCTCGTAATTATCAAAACTCATTCTACCGCTTATAGCAATTCCCTGCTGTTGCGGGCTGGCAGCAAAGGTATCCCGTTTCAAAACCTGCATATAACATCCATTAACAGCAGCAATGGCATCATCAACAGGTTTGGCATCCACAGGTTTTGTAGTAGTTGAT
>JANMOR010000290.1:0-3479 GCA_031369435.1 Chitinophagaceae bacterium | reverse complement strand
TGTTGAAGGTGCGGTTGTTCGAATTATTTCCGCTGTTCCAAACACCCGAATTGGTATTACCACCTCCAAAGAAGCCGGTACGTCTTGTACCATTGCTATTGGTGTTGCTGTTAAAATAACGGCTGCCACTTCCACCGGAACCTTTATTGGTATAATTGGTTCCTGAGTTAACGAAGCGTTGTATGGGAGCAGAATATCTGATGCCGGTACTGTTTTTAGGAGCAGTGGGGCCTGATATGATAATTAAGTTATTGCCACCGGGAATGCAGATATAATTGGAATTATAATAATTGTTATATCCCCAGTAATTATTGTTGTAACCTTTGTTCCAGCCCCAACCGTAATTCATACCGTAATTGTTATTCCAGCCCCAGGTGTTGTAAGGATTGTTCCAGGTGTTCCAACCCCAGCTGTTGTAGCGTGGACTATTCCAGTAAATATCATCATCAAAACTTCTGAAACGCTGGTCACGGATCTGCTGACGCAAACGACGATCTTCGAGATTACTCTCATTATATGAGAGCCTGTCTTCGTCTCTTTCAATCTGCACATATTCACTTACCTCTCTTGCCGGAGAATAATACACATCATCAGGAGTTTGTCCTGTTCGATAAGTTGCACAGGAGCTAAAGGCTGCGATGATCAAACCAAAGAGTAAAATTCGAGATTTCATGATGTTTTGATTTAGAGGTTTGTAATATGAAGTTACTACTTTTGCAACTTCATGAAATAAACTATTTTATATCAACAAATAACAAGCCATTGAGCTCTTTAGATGCGTTACTGGCTGTTAAATTAATTCTAAACATTACTAAAAAGGAAAGGCAACAATGGCAGCGGCAATTACAACAAGGGAAAAGGACTATTCGCAATGGTATAATGATCTGATCATAAAAGGCGGGTTAGCCGATTATTCAGCCGTTCGGGGTTGCATGGTCATTAAGCCTTATGGCTTTGCGTTATGGGAAAACATGCGTGACCAGCTAGACAAAATGTTTAAAGAAACAGGACATGTAAATGCTTACTTCCCTTTATTCATACCCAAAAGTTTTTTAAGCAAAGAAGCTGCTCATGTGGAAGGCTTTGCTAAAGAGTGTGCCGTGGTAACGCATTACAGGTTAATGAATGATCCTAATGGCGGAGGAATAGTTGTTGATCCTGATGCAAAACTGGAGGAAGAATTGATTGTTCGCCCAACTTCTGAAACAATTATCTGGAACACCTATAAAGACTGGATTCAATCGTACCGTGATCTTCCTTTGCTGATCAATCAATGGGCCAATGTAGTGCGTTGGGAAATGCGGACACGTTTGTTTTTGCGTACAACAGAATTTTTGTGGCAGGAAGGTCACACGGCACATGCAACATCGGAGGAAGCAATTATTGAAACAAGAAAAATGCTGGATGTATATGCACAGTTTTCAGAGGAATGGATGGCTGTTCCCGTGATCAAAGGAGTGAAAACACCGAATGAACGTTTTGCCGGTGCAGAAGATACCTATTGCATAGAAGCCCTGATGCAGGACGGTAAAGCATTGCAGGCAGGCACTTCCCATTTCCTTGGGCAGAATTTTGCAAAAGCATTTGATGTAAAATTCACCGATAAAGAAAACAAACAGGAATACGTTTGGGCAACCAGCTGGGGTTCAAGTACAAGGTTAATTGGTGGATTGGTAATGACACATAGCGATGACCAGGGTTTGATCCTTCCTCCTAAGATTGCTCCATTGCAGGTGGTGATAGTTCCTATTTACAAAGGTGATGACCAGTTGAAAGCAATCAGCGAAAAAGTAAATGTGTTGATTACTGAATTGAAAGCTATGGGTATTCGTGTAAAATATGATGATACAGATAATGCAAGACCGGGCTGGAAATTTGCCGAGCATGAATTAAAAGGTGTACCTGTTCGAATTGCCATTGGAGGAAGAGATATTGAAAACAATACGGCTGAAGTTGCAAGAAGGGATGAAAAAACAAAAGCAACTATTAGCATGGATGGATTGGCGAAACATCTTCAACAATTACTGGAAGAAATTCAGCACAACATGTTTAACAAAGCAAAAGCTTATCGTGACAGTCATATCAGCAAAGTGGATACATGGGATGAATTTGTTGAAACACTGGAACAGAAGGGCGGCTTTGTTTTAGCACATTGGGATGGAACGCCAGCAACAGAAGAAGAGATCAAGAACAAAACAAAAGCAACCATCCGTTGTATTCCGTTGAACAATGAACAGGAAGAAGGGAAATGTATCTTAACAGGCAATCCTTCGAAAGAAAGAGTGTTGTTTGCATTAGCATATTAGCCCCCATCCCCTAAAGGGGTGAAAAGATTAATATTAAACATTGAGTATTTTTTTCAACATTGTGCTGCTGAATTTTTACGCCAATACCATTCAATGGCTGGAGAAGAATATGCTTACCTGCCCAAGCAAAAAGCTATTGCATATAGAATGCCCGGGCTGTGGATTACAACGCAGCTATATTGCCTTACTGAAAGGCGATCTTCTTACCAGCTTTCAATTATACCCGGCAGCCATTCCAATTTTACTCATGGGTATATACCTTTTCCTGCACCTGGTCTTCCAATTTAAAAGAGGGGCCTACATTCTTTCCCGTTTGTATATTTTTTGTGCAATCATTATTCTTGTACATTATATTTACAAAATTGCAACACATCAAATCTTTTAATGAATGGATTCCAACCAGCAGCGAGACTATTTAACCCCAAATCAAACAGCCTTACAGCCACTTCCAAATGCAACGGTATCATTGGTATTAGGAATTCTTTCCATTGTTATTTGCGGAATTGGATTTGTACTGGGCATTATTGGATTAGTAATGGCCAATAAAGACCTTACACTTTACCGAAACAATCCCGGTGTGTACAGTGAAGGATCTTTTAATAACAGCAAAACGGGAAGAATCTGTTCTATTATCGGAATCATCCTGTCTTCTCTGGTTGTAATTTTTTATATTGCATGGATTGTATTTTTCATTGGCATCGCTGCATCAGCAGGCAATGGCAGATGGGATTAATTGAAACGTTTAACCAAAACAACTACATATGGATCAGCAAACAAACAACCAGATTCAACCACCTCTGCCTAATGCCACAGCCATTTTAGTACTGGGTATTTTATCAATTGTCATTTGCTTTATTACAGGAATTATTGCTTTGATCATGGCCAAGAAAGAGATGGCGCTTTACGAATCAAATCCAGGCATGTACAGTGCAGCTTCTTACAATAATGTAAAAACCGGAAGAATTTGTGCCATCATCGGTCTTGTACTCCAGGGCATTGGCATCCTTTGTTATATTCTTTTTGCCATCATCTTTGTTAGTGCAATTGGTGCTGCAGGAAGTCTTAATTAACAGCACTTAAAAAACAATTCAAATGGATCAATTGAATAATCCTTTACAACATCGTCCTTTACCAAATGCAACAGCTGTGCTGGTGCTGGGTATTTTGTCAATC
>JANMOR010000289.1:0-12881 GCA_031369435.1 Chitinophagaceae bacterium | reverse complement strand
CTTAAATTATTTTCCCAGCTTTTGCGAATTTCTTCTTCACTCTTTCCCTCTTTGATCTGTTGCATGAGTGTGCTGTTGCCTGCAAGTTTGTTGAAAAAGAAATCTTCGGGTTTATTGCTTTTAGGGGCAATAAAAAATTCATTTTTATCGGGGAAGAGTTGATAAGCCTCCAGTAACCATTTCAACTGCACTTTATCGTTGATCATGTATAATACATCTTCCTGTTTTCCGCTGAGGTCCCACCCATAACATAACTGATCCTGCAGCTTGGGTGTTTTAGCGCCTTCCATACTGCGTGGTGTAAACGATATTAATGTTTTTGGTAAAGAAGGATGACCAAAGATCTGGAACTGTTTATTGGTGCCTCTTCCTTCGCTCAATACAGTTCCTTCAAAAAAGCAAGTGGATGGATACAGCCAGATAGCCTGATTGTTGGGCAAATTGGGTGATGGTTTTACCGGCAGTTCATACAAAGTTGTATGTGTATATTTTTGACAGGGAATGATGATCATTTCAAATTTACCATGACGTCCCGCCAGGTCGTATAAATTTTTATCCAGCCATTCTTCTTCATAAATCATTTGTGCATATTCACCAATCGTCATTCCATAAACAATGGGCACCGGCTGCATTCCAACAAATGATTTGTAAGCCGGTTCCAATACAGGACCATCTACATAATGACCATTGGGATTAGGCCGATCAAGTATCATCAGGTACTTGCCTTGTTCCATGGCTGCTACCATATAATATTCAAGCGATGAAATGAATGTATAAAAACGAACACCTACATCCTGTATATCAAACAACATAATATCAACTCCGGTCAGATCTTCTTTAGAAGGTTTGCGTTTGGTTCCGTAAAGTGATATAACAGGAATACCTGTTTTCGCATCAGTATAATTGCCCACCTGTTCACCTGCATCAGCTGTACCACGAAAACCATGTTCAGGGGCAAAGATCACTTTGATGTTGATGCCGAGTTTTCGCAGTGTATCTACCAAATGTGTTTTTTCGCCAACGATTGATGTTTGGTTGGCAAAAACAGCAACTGACTTTCCTTTTAAAATGTGCAGGTATTGCCTCATGTTTTCGGCCCCCGTCTGGAAACCTGTTTCTTTGATAGAGCCCCTGTTATAACCACTGCGGCCATGCTTTACCTGGGCATGGGTAAAAAGAGTAAGCAGGATGGTTACAAAGAGGAAAACATGTTTCATTCTTCAGTGATTGTGTTTCAAAGTTGCACAAATGTAACGGTAAAAAAAAGTTAACAGCCAAGTAGGTAATTCTGGTAAATTTGCAGGAAAATTTTTATACAATATGCAACAGGCAAAAAAAGGTGATACCGTTCGTGTGCATTACACCGGTAAATTAACAAGTGGTGAACAGTTTGATTCAAGTGCAGGCCGTGAGCCGCTTGAGTTTGAAGTAGGAGCCGGTATGATGATCAAAGGATTTGACGATGCAGTGGTTGGGATGACAATTGGTGATAAAAAAACAATTAATATACCTGCACATGAAGCGTATGGCGAAAGGAATGAACAAATGGTGATTGATTTTCCACGCTCTAACTTCCCTGAAGATATGGCGCCGGAAGCAGGTATGCAGTTAATGATGAATAATAGTGCCGGTCAGCAATTTCCTGTTACCATCATTGAAGTGGGTGAGGAAGTAGTGGTATTGGATGCGAATCATATGCTGGCAGGAAAAGAACTGGTGTTTGATATTGAAATGTTAGAGATCGATTCAAAGGGATTGATCATAATGCCGTAATTCTTTAAAGAAAGTTTTTAGTTATTGGTTTTGAGTTATAAGCCGAAGGATGATTTCTCTACAGAATATCATCCTTCGGCTTTTTTGTTGTCTTCCCTCAGTTGATATTTGGGCCCTTTTAAGTTTGATCCTGATAAATAATAAATAAATGAAAGAATCATTTTCTTTATTTCTTCAGTAAGATCATACAGCAACCTGAATTTTTCATCGTTGATGTAATTCCTGTCTTTTATCCTGTATAATTGGCTCTGACATTCACAGGTTGAAGCATGGGCAATTTCAAGAAATTGAATAAATTCAAGATTTCCACCACGTCCGAATCCTTCCGCAATATTATCCATTACGGAACCACTTGAACCATTGATTTGATCTTTCAGTTTATAGTCTTTAGACAAATCTGTAGTGCTTATCAAATCAAAAATTTCATTACAAAGAGTTCTTGCCTTTTGCCAGGCTTTGATATCTTCAAAGTGTTTTATAGCTGCCATACAGGAATTTATATGATCGAATGGAAACGGCCCAACTCAAAACTAAGAACTAAGAACTACTTCTTACTCATCCACCAACCTAACCAAACACCCACCAATCCCCATGAAGCCAGTGCATCAATCATATGTGCAGAGATATCAAACAGCGGATACCATATATGGCCTGTATAAACACCATTTGTAAAACTGATAATACCAATAGCAATACTGGCAATTAAATATGTACCAAAACTGCCAGCACCCATTTTTGCAAAGAGCCAGCAAACCAAACAAACGATGATGATATTCGCCAATAAGCCCCTTACCATATTCATCACCATATCTGTATCCATTGATTTGTAATAGGTGAGTCTTGCCCAAGGTTTTCCTGCAGCAGAAGCCATTTCCTTTTCCATTTCTTCCATGGTCGTTCCGGGTGCAGCTCTGGGTAACATATATGAACCTTCGGGAAGTCCACTGTTATTCAGATAACTCATGATGCTGTCCTGCTTGGTTGTGTGTTGTTGTCCTTTTTCATGTAGATTAGCAACTGTCCATGAAATTGTTTGCCATGCAAAAAGTAAAATGCCGCCTACAAGGCCGCCAATGAGAATCTTCTTCATGTGTAGTTGGTTTTGTTGAAATAGAAAAGTAGGGCTTCTGTTTAGTAATAACAAGAATATAGCAAACAATTAATCAACAGAGGAAGTGTTGTACTTTTTCTGAAAAATAAAATAAAGAATCAGAATTGTAATGCTCATGGCAATTGTTACGAGCCAGGATGCTTCCAAACCAAACTTACCGCCAGTTAATAAAACAGAACCCTTATTGTTTTGTTGTAAGAGAGCAGGCAGTTCAAAACCACTTACCTGGAAACCTAATACAGGGCCCTGGAAAAAATTCCAGCTGAAATGGAAAAAGACAGCAAACCATAAATTCCTGGTATAGATATAATTAATGCCAAGCAATACTCCTGCAATAAAAATATTAATGAAGGCAATCAAATTAAAATCAGGATTGAGTGAATGAAATACCGCAAACAAAGTTGCTGATACAAACAGTGCTGCTTCCTTTGGTAAAGATTCCATCAGGTTGTTGAGAATATATCCACGAAACACCAGCTCTTCAAAAATGGCAACAAGTATCAGCAATGCAAAAACAATCAACATACCTTCAGCATCTACATCAATAATAAACCATTGAATCAATTGCAGCAGCCACAACACAGTTGCGATGAGTGTTGTTAACAGAATACCTGTAAAAAAACCTCCTGTTCTTTCTTTCCCAAATCCATCCCATTCAAACCCCAGGCTTTTGAACGATTTCCTGTCGAATGTTTTTCTGAAAAAGAAAACAAGAACCATACTAATGAAAAAATTAATGCAGATTCCTGTGTAAAATAAGTTCATTGAATCGGCTTTTTTAAATAAAGTCAATACAACTACCGACAGCAGGTTATTGCTGAAAAAAATGAGCAGCAGATAAGCAATAAGAAATAAAACGACTCTCAGCCAGCCTTGTTTAACAGTTGCAGTTGATTGCATGGAGTTGATTTTGGGTTGCGTACCGAAACGCTGTTACTTTACATCCTCAAAAATAAGTGTATGGTTTTACAAAACAACTATGGAACGGCAGATCGTTTAATGCGTTATGTGCAGGTAGATACACAAAGTGATCCCAACTCTACCACATCACCCACATCAGAAAAGCAAAAAGATCTTTCTGTATTACTGGTGAGTGAATTGCAGGCAATGGGTATTGCAGATGCCCACATGGATGAGTTTGGTTATGTGTATGCAACTATTCCATCAAACACAACAAAACAGGTTCCTGTTGTTTGTTTCTGCAGCCATGTTGATACAGCTCCTGATTGCAGTGGTACGAATGTAAAACCGATCCTGCATCAAACATATAACGGGGAGGATATTGTATTGCCTGATGATCCATTACAAATCATCAGCCCAAACAAATATGCTTATCTCAAAAAACAAATCGGTAAGGATATAATTACCGCAAGCGGAAATACATTATTGGGTGGAGATGACAAAGCAGGTGTTGCCATCGTCATGAGCATGGCCAATTATATCATGCAGCATCCTGCAATCAAACATGGCGATATCAGAATTTTATTTACTCCTGATGAAGAAGTGGGGAAAGGAACGGATAAACTGGATATGAAAAAATTAGCAGCCACCGTTGGGTATACATTGGATGGTGGTGAGCTGGGTACACTGGAAGATGAAACTTTCAGTGCAGATGGCGTAAAGATCATTGTACACGGAGTGATTTCTCACCCCGGATATGCAAAGGGAATTTTAGTGAATGCAATCAAGATTGCATCTGAAATAGTTGCGGCTCTTCCAAAAACAGAATGGAGCCCTGAAACAACTGAAAAGCGTGAAGGCTTTGTACATCCTGTTGCTGTAAATGGTATTGCCGAAAAGGCAAGCATTGATTTTATTGTTCGTGATTTTACAATTGAGGGGTTATTAAAACATGAAGCAAGATTAAAAAAGATAGCAGAAGAAATTATGCAGCAATATCCCAACTGTAGTATGGAGTTTATCATCAAAGAACAATACCGAAACATGAAACAGGTATTGGATCAGCATCCTGCTATTGTGGCCAATGCGGTAGAAGCCTACGAACGTTGCGGATTGACTGTTGTAAAAGAACCCATCCGTGGTGGAACGGATGGAAGCCGTTTAAGTTATATGGGTTTACCCTGTCCTAATTTATTTACAGGTATGCAGGCCATTCACAGTAAACACGAATGGATTGCTGTAGATGATATGGAACAAAGCGCCCATATGCTTGTAGAATTAGTGCAGGTATGGGAAGAGAAATCGGTTTAACATGCTACCAGGCGAATCCCCACGCACTTACTACTAAAGCGATATATACTATAATAAGAATCAGGTAAACAAATCCGATAATACTTAAGATCAATCCTGCTTTTGCTAATCCTTTGTTTCCGCTTTCAAGAATACCGGGCGATAATTTTTCTTTCGTTAAAGCAGAGTTGGATATAATGTATCCCGGTATAGCGAACAAAGGAAATAATACAAGTGAACAAATTCCAAAAATAAATCCCAATAAAGCCTGGTCATTTGCTTTTTTAGGATCACCGTTATATTGGGGAAGATGTGAATAATACCACAAGCCAATTCTTTCAGTAAGCTTTAATTTTCTTCCCAGTTTTTTTTCAGCGGATTTACGAATGCTTTTAAATGATGTGCGGTTTTCTTTTTTAACAACCGGTTCAACGACGGTTTCTTTAATTACAACAGATGCTGTAGTTGGAACAGTAGTGAAGGCCGGACTTTTTAAAACAAAAACAAAAGAAAGTAAAAAAGTAAGCAGTGTGATTTTCATGTACAAATATTTATTGCAAAATAGCTGAAAAAGGGTAACAGCAAAATATTTATTTCAATTACTACAGGTTTACATCTTCACAAAATTACTGTCGGGTTTTTCTTCCGGCCAGATGCGTATGCCCCAGTATATAGGAAACCCGATGCTACTTGCAAAAATGAATACCAATACCCAAATGATTCGTTCCTCAGTTTTTACTCTTGTGTTATTCATGGCATGAATGATAAAATAGATCATCAACCCAAGTTGTATAAAAACCATCGCTATCACCCATGCAATAAAGCCCATCATATTGCTGAAGAAAAATTCGGGTGGAACATCGTCATGCATATGATCCATTTTTATAATCTCAGGAAAAAAAGATGTAAAGAAGAATATCAGGAATACTGCTGAAGCAATCAGTGGTAAAAATGCAAGCAGGCCGATGAAAATTTTTTTACTGCGGGTCATGGTGGTTATTTTTTTGAAAATTAATCTTTCTGCTGCATAGTTTCTTCCCGTTTATCAAATGGAATAGTTTACTTTGGAACAAATTTTACAGTTATGGAATTTCTAGTTAATTATTGGTGGGTTTTGCTCATCTTATTTATCCTCTTTAGCGGATTGGTTACCGTAAATCAGGGATTGATTGCTGTAGTTACCATGTTTGGGAAATACCAGCGAATACTCCGGCCGGGTTTAGGTTTTAAAATACCTATACTTGAACAGATCTATAAAAAAATCAGTATCCAGAACCGGAGCGTGGAGTTGGAGTTCCAGGCGGTAACCATTGACCAGGCAAATGTGTACTTTAAAAGTATGCTCTTGTATTCAGTTCAGAATCATGATGAAGAAACGATTAAACGGGTAGCGTTTAAATTCATCAGCGATAAAGACCTGATGCAGGCGTTGATCCGTACAGTGGAAGGTTCTATCCGTGCATTTGTGGCTACTAAGCGACAGGCAGAAATTTTAACTGCCCGAAGGGAAATTGTGGACTATGTAAAAGAGCAGATCGATCATTCATTAGAAGAGTGGGGTTATCACCTGCAGGATCTGCAGATCAATGATATAACTTTCGATCAACAGATCATGGAAAGTATGAGCCGTGTGGTGGCCAGTAATAATTTAAAAGCAGCAGCTGAAAATGAAGGACAGGCTTTGCTCATCACCAAAACAAAAGGTGCAGAAGCAGAAGGTAATGCAATCAAAATTGCAGCCGAAGCAGAACGTGAAGCTGCCCGTTTGCGTGGACAGGGTGTGGCTCTCTTCCGCCAGGAAGTAGCTAAGGGTATGACGGAAGCTGCAGAGCAAATGAAACAGGCCAATCTTGATACTAATGTAATCCTCTTCAGCATGTGGACTGAAGCCGTGAAGAATTTTGCAGAATATGGAAAAGGAAATATTATTTTCTTAGATGGCAGCGCCAGTGGTATGGAAAATACCATGAAGCAAATACAGGCACTTATGGTGAAGCATGCAGGGCAGTAAGTTTTGAAAAGATTTTGGAAAAGGTTGACAGGAATGTCAGCCTTTTTTATTGACTTGATTTTTATTTTAACTAATATAACATTTGAAATGTATCAGGAATGTTCCTACATTAGTCTATTCTCCGCACCGGGTCAATCCTTGCCATCCTTCCCCTTGTTTAACTAAGCACCTTTTTATTTTATTCTTTCACACTAAAACAACAACACATGAAAAAATTGTTCATGGTAGTGTTGCTTGCATTCCTGTTTACAGCATGCAACAACGAAAACAAAACAACTGACGGGGTAACTTCTGAAGGCACAGACACTGTTGCTACAGGTTCCACTAAACCACCTGTTGAATTACTCGGCGATGAATTAAACGCAAGTTCCAAAGCTGTTTGGGAAAATTTTTCAAAAGGAGATGTAGACGCAATGACCGCCAATATGGATGACAATGCCCGTATGGTATTTAGCGGGGGTGATAGTCTTGTAGGTAAACAGGCTATTACTGACTATTACAAAGGCAGGTGGAAACTGCTTGAAACATTAAAATTTTCTGAACAGATCTGGCTGCCGATCAAAGCCAACCAAAGTCCTAACTCAACTACTGCACCCGGGAAATGGATGCTATCATGGCATAAGGTTGATGCAAAATATAAAAATGGAAAGGCTATAACATTCTGGGCTCACAATGCATCACATTTTAACGATGCAGGAAAAATTGATTTTATAGTACAGTATATCGACCGGCATCCGATTATGGAAGCAACAAAAGATTTGATGAAGTAAGCAAAGTCTTTACTAATAAAAAAGGTTGGCATTTTTGCCAACCTTTTCTATTTTAAATAAATTTTGATCACCCGGCAGGAGGTGGTGGGTTAATTTTTGCAGCAGGCACTACATTCTTAACGGGTTTGGTTGATTTGAGGAATGCAAATATTTTACTTATTTCGTCATCAGTTAAATGTTTATATGCTTCCCAAGGCATTGGAGGTAAGATGGGTCTTGTATTATCCAATCCTTTAAACTTTCCTTCACGAATGACTTTTTTGAATTGTTCTTCCGTCCACATACCTATACCGGTAGAATCGCTGCTGATATTGCCAGTGTAAGATTGTCCCCAGGGGCCAATCATCGATGTAAAATCAGGAGCAAACAAAACCCAGCCTGCTTTTACAGTTGCTTCATCATAGGGCGGCAACGCAGAACCTGCCTGGTGGCCACCAAAACGCAGTTCCGGAATTATTTCAGGCCCTTTTGGTCCCATCCGTTTGGGTGAATGACAGATTTCGCAATCGAGCGAAGCAACTAAACGTTCGCCTTCTTTCAAATTGTCTTCAGCACTGGGTGCTGCGGCTGTTGTTTCCTTAGATTCTGTTGCCTGGTTGTTACAGGCATTGATAAGTGTGATAGCTAAGAAAGCCATACCGAAAATGATAGCAGTTTTACGCATATTCGTTTTGATTTATAAGTGATATATGTTTTACTCTATATTTAAGAACAGCTTCGAAAGGGTAGAATCCTTAACAGCACAAGTCAGAAAGAAAGGATAATGGAAACTAAGAGAGTGATCATAATTGGTAAGCTAATGTAAACTCTCTTTTTATCAATTCATAGTTTTCAGCTAAAGTTTTTTTCACAAGAAAAGTGAATGAAGTAATATAATTCTTTCAAACTGTTGCATTATTCACGCAAATGCCGGCGCAAGTGCCGAATCATGTATATTCACATGTGGTGTCCATCAGTTTTTTACGATATGCATACATGCTTTATTTTACAACAGCAGTAAGTTGTGATTATTTTCCAAAAGCAACCCCAGCAGAGGAAAATGCCGATACAGTTACATTGGTCAATCCTGTAGAAAATAAAGAAGAATTCATTGAACCGGGAAAAGATTCTATGGATCATACCATTGAACCATTGAACAAATATAGAAATATAGCTAAAGCTATATCCTCTGCTGAATTACTGGCGTATGCCAACACCTTGATCGGCACTCCTTATAAGTATGCTTCTGTTAATCCTGCAGATGGACTTGATTGTTCCGGGTTTATAACTCATGTGTTCAATCATTTTTTTATACAGGTACCAAGGTCTTCTGTTGATTTTACGAATTATGGTGTACCAGTTAATGAGGCTGATGCACAAGAAGGCGATTTGATTTTATTTACAGGAACAGATTCGTTATCGGAAGTAGTTGGGCATATGGGCATTGTTACCGAACAAATAGAAGGAGTTATCAATTTCATTCACTCAACTTCAGGTAGAGCATACGGCGTAACAATTTCGGCTATGACCGCTCATTACAGAAAACGATTTGTAAAAATCATCAGGGTTCCGTTAGTCAGCAATATGAAGTATAACTAAAAGCGAATTATTTTTTTACTTCTTTCACAGCATCAATAAATTCATACAAAGTATCAGTTGTTTTATCTATCAGATCGGGAGCCAGGTGTTCGTAAATGTCTATCCGCTTACCTGCATTTGCTTCAGCAATTGCATTCAGTAATTCCGGCATCGTAATGTCTTTGAGGCGTGCAATGAAATAGGCTTGTTCCATTAAATAAAAATAAGTAAAGTGGAATGATCTGTTATTTTTCTTATTCTATTGTAAGATTATATTTATCCAGAAGCCCGGCAATTGTAAGAAGTGAAAACTTTGCTTTGTTAATCTTGTTCTTTTCAGGATTAATGGAAAAGTTATAGGATGAACGCAGATCTGCCTGCTCCAGAATAGTTCTGTCAAACACAGCTTTATTGAGATCACATTTGATAAAGTTTGCATTCGTAAGATCAGCTTCTGTAAACTCTGTTTCTTCCAGCTTACAGTCTATGAATTGGATATTCTTTAATTTAAGTTTATAAAACGATGAGAAATTTATCATACAGCCTTCAAACAAAAAGGAGAGGAGAAAGCTGTTGCATTCATCAAAACGTAACCCTAATAATTTACAATTTCTGAATTGCACATCCCTGAAAGTTGTGTTTTTTAATACAGCCATGCTCAAATCGCAATGATCAAAAATACACTCAGCAAAAATGAAGTTCGATAAGTTGGAAGTAGAAAAAACACAATTTGAGAATATGCAGTTTTCATATTCAGCTTTTGCTAAAGGCTTTTCAGTAAAGTTCCCGCTCTTGAACACTTCGTCTTCAATGTAATCGTTGATCATGCTTTATTATATAATGGCTTTATACTTCTGCAGCATTAAATGATAACTGAATGCTATCGATCTTTGTTTCTACTTTCCTGCAACTGACTCCGGCAGCATCAAGCATTTTTGCAGAAGCAATGAATATATCCGTGCCGGCATATTTATCTGAAAGATATATCACTTCAATAATACCCGACTGTATGATTGCTTTCGCACATTCATTGCATGGATAGAGTGCTGTGTAAATGCGGCAACCATGCAGGTCCATACCGATATTATTTAAAATGGCATTCAATTCAGCATGACAGACATATGGATATTTTGTTTGCAGAAATTCACCTTGCTTGTTCCAGGGGAATTCATCATCATCACAACCCGCAGGTAAACCGTTGTATCCGGCACCTACAATTTTATTTTTTGAATTCACAATACAGGCGCCAACCTGTGTTGCCGGATCTTTGCTGCGTTTGGCCGAAAGCAGTGCTACGCCCATAAAATATTCATCCCATGAAATATAATCGGTTCGTTTACTCATTGATTGGTTGTTTTGTATCAAAAGGTAATAAAGATCGGAACAAAAAAAAGTTCCGGCATCACCGGAACTCTTATATTTTTTATTCTAAGATTATCTCACCACCGCTTTCGGCATTTCTTTTCTTGGTAATTTTTCATCACGCTGTGCAGTATTGTAAACAAAGCTTGCAACAATAATGGCCATTTGTTTAAGATCATCTGCAATGAGGTGATCATAACTGTCCATGGTTGTATGATGTGTACGGGTGTTATATTCAATTTCATCCTGGATGAATTGAAAACCGGGTACTCCCAATTCATTAAATGAAATATGATCGGTTCCACCTGTATTGCGTAAGGTTAATGTAGATGCACCCATGCTGCTGAATGGTTCAAGCCATTTACCAAAAATCGGTTGTACGGCTTCGTTACCTTCTAAATAAACACCTCTGATTTTTCCGGTACCATTATCAATATTATAATAAGCCGAAATTTTTGATTGCTCTGGTTTTGTTTCTTTGGTTTCCCTGTTACCCACATGATTACCGATCCATCCTCTTGAACCGAGTAAACCCTGTTCTTCACCACTCCATAAAGCAATACGGATGGTACGGCGTGGCTGCAGGTTCAATGCTTTGAAGATCCGCATCACTTCCATCATCACGGCACTTCCTGCAGCATTATCTGTTGCTCCGGTTGAACCCTGCCAGCTGTCAAGATGTGCTCCAATCATCACCACTTCATCTTTCAACTTTGGATCAGTACCTTTTATTTCTCCAATTACATTATAACCTTTTGTATCAGTGCCGGTAAATTCTGATTGAACATCCAATTCCATTGTTACAGGAATACCTTGCAGCACCAAACGGTTGATGGTTTTAAAATCTTCGTATGATACAGCAATTTCAAGTGCTGAAGGTTTACCATTGGTGAAATCAACTCTTGATCCTGCAGGTCCTTGTACAAACACAGTACCGTCATGTGAAGCAGGACTTGTAGTTAAGTATGCTGCTGCACCTTCTTCAGTGATCATTTGTTTGATCAATGTATTTAAACGCTGCATACCTGCAAAACGTCCGGCCTGTGGATTGTTGGGGCGACCGCCTGCAGCTGCTGGTGGTGTTGGCTTGTATTCAGCCATTGTTTTTAATTCGGCATCAGTATGACGGTTAGCATCGGGTTTAAATGTTTGTTTGTATTCATCAACCCTGTTAACGGTTACAATTTTTCCTGTAAGCTTTCCTTTGTATTGAACCAGCTCAGTTGAATCTTTGATATTGATCACAACAACTTCTGCTTTTTGTAATCCTTTGGTGCTCTGTGTCCATGTTTTTGGATAAGCAATAAACGATCTGTAGTAAGGAGCAGTCATAGCGATATAACTTTTTTTCAACTGCCATCCTTTGCCAAAATCACCCCATGCTTCCATGCCGGCTTTATCAACTCCCCATTGTTTTAATTGCTGCACTGCATAATCCGCAGCACGGTAATAACCCGGTGAATTAGTTAAGCGGGGACCACTTATATCTGTAAAATGAAATGCAATATCCATTACTTTGGAATTGTTGGTTCCTTCTGCAATGATCTTGTTGATGATGGTCATATCAACTTTTTCTTCCTGTGCTGTTACTGTAATGCTGAGCACGACTGTAATAAAAAGAAACAATTTTCTCATGTTATGTTGTTTTTTTCAATAAAAGATACCGCTTGTGCGGGTTCGTAAACGGAAAATACAGATATGACGGGAATAATAGAATGGAATCTTTGCAACGGTGCTATTGTTTTGTGTACGGCAAAGAGCCGGATGGGATCTCTCTTTTTCCGAATATGGCCGGGCTAAGGGATTCGCCATAATAATTTCATGCTTTCAATTAGTTTAACTTTATTAAAATTGTATTCATGAGAATAATTTTTGCACTTGCTTCAGGTATCATTTTTTTTGTTACAATATCATCTGCACAAAAAAAGAAAGCCGATCTGATCATTCATTCGGTAACCATTGTTGATGTAGCCAATGGAAAAACGATTCCCAACAAAATCATTATCATTAACGGCAACACGATAACAGCCGTAGCAGATCAACGGCAGCTATCAAATTATACATCCAGACAAATCATTGATGCAAAAGGTAAATTCATCATGCCCGG
>JANMOR010000260.1:0-2520 GCA_031369435.1 Chitinophagaceae bacterium | reverse complement strand
GTAGTAGAAGAAATGAATCTGTAATTAGGGATGTATGCATGACAACTAAAAACACAATACAACAACTTAAAAATACTTTTTTAATGGTTTTATTAACGCAATTATCAGCATGCGCTTTTGCCCCATGCTCGGACCATCTTTTGGTACTGCACCTTCAGGTATATGCATGTGAATACTTTTCTTTTGAAAGTCATCGGGGTTGATATCAGATTTTCTTGCATTGGCCTGTAAATAACTCAGGGCTGTTGATGCACTCTCTTTCATTACATTCCCTAAGTTCCCTGTTAACTTCAGTTCGCCCTTGCCTTCGGATAAACTTGTTTCAATAAAAAGAATCTCACCTCCAACAGCTGTCCATGCAAGACCAACAGACACACCGGGCATATTGGCTGTTTTATAAATTTCATTACTGTAACGTGACTTACCTAATATTCTTTCAATATCCTTTACTGAAACGGTTGGTTTGATCTTTCCTTTAATAGCCACTTCCTTTGCCTGTGAACGCATGACCGAAGCCAGTTGACGATCCAATTCCCTCACACCGCTTTCTCTTGTATAATCTTCAATTACTTTACGCAACACTGTATCGCTGATCTTAAACGGCAGTTTCAACAAACCATGTGCTTCTTTTTGTTTGGGAACGAGATAATTTTTAGCGATCTCAATTTTTTCTTCTACTGCATAACCACTGAGATCAATAATTTCCAAACGATCACGCAAGGCAGGTTGAATAGATGACAAACTGTTAGCAGTTGCAACAAATAATACTTTACTTAAATCATACTCCATTTCTAAATAGTTATCATAGAATGTATGATTCTGTTCAGGATCCAATAATTCCAATAAAGCACTTGAAGGATCGCCCCTGAAATCAGTTCCCAGTTTATCAATCTCATCAAGAATAATAACGGGGTTAGATGTTTTTACTTTTCTGATGGATTGTAAAATCCGGCCGGGCATAGCGCCGATATAGGTTTTGCGATGCCCCCTGATTTCACTTTCATCATGCAAGCCGCCTAAACTGATGCGTATATATTTTCTACCCAATGCTGCAGCAACACTTTTACCCAAAGATGTTTTGCCAATACCGGGAGGGCCCAGCAAACAAAGAATGGGGCTCTTCATATCACCTTTCAACTTTAGTACCGCCAGATATTCAAGGATACGCTCTTTTACTTTTTGAATGCCATAATGATCATGATCTAATACCTTCTTTGCTTTCTTTAAATCGTATTGATCAATCGTATAAACATTCCATGGAAGATCGAGCAACAGATCAAGATGATTGTACACCACTGAATAATCAGGTGTTGAAGGATGCATCCGTTCCAGTTTTTCAATTCCTTTCCGGAACATTTCTTTTGCTGCATCGCTCCACAACATGGCTTCAGCTTTCTTCTTCATTTCCTGTATCTCCAAATCGTTGCTGTCGCCACCCAATTCATCCTTGATGCTTTTCATTTGCTGCTGCAGAAAATAATCCCGTTGCTGCTTATCAAGCTCTGTTCTTGTTTTGTTGGTTACTTTATTTTTAAGTTCGGTGTATTGCAATTCTTTCTGCAATAATGTAAGTAACAACTCTGCTCTTTCTTTAATGTTCTGTGTTACAAGCAAGCGCTGCTTTTCAGCAATATCACTGTTGAGGTTGTTACTTACAAAATGAATGAGGAAAGAAGGGTTCTCAATATTTTTTAAGATGATGGATGCTTCACTGGGAATATTCGGCGACAGCTGAATGATTTGGGCTGCCATGTCTTTAATAGATCCTGCTACAGCCTTAAAATTTTCATCTTCTGGTGTTGGTTCTTCTTTCAACACTTCAATGCCGGCTTTAAAAAAAGGATCTTCTGATGTAATGGAAGTGATCTTAAATCTTTTCTTTCCCTGAATGATCACAGTTGTTCCACCGTCCGGCATTTTAATGAGCTTCACTACTTTGGCAATTGTACCAATTGCTTCGAGGTCGTTCACTGTTGGGTCTTCTACATTACTGTCTTTTTGAGCAACCACACCTACCAGTTTGTTAGCTTTATAAGCTTCATTCACTGCCTGGATACTTTTATCCCTTCCAACAGTAATGGGCAATACAACACCTGGAAACAGAACTGTATTTCGTAATGGGAGAATGGGTAATTCAGCCGGTATCTCAATTTCATCATCCTCTGCTTCAGAATCATTCAAAGGGATGATGGGCATGAAGTCAACATCTTCTTCAATAGATCTGAGGAATATATTCTTTTCGTTCATAATTTTTTCTTTAGTCAAATTGACAGATGGCCCCTCATTGAGGGGCCTTCTGCAATGTTATACAGAAGTGCCAAGATTAGTGCCAGTCGGTATACAACTGCTAAATCTTCAGGCTTTTGAATACTTATTGCACAATAGAAAGTATCGGTTTACCTACACAACCACTGGGCATTTGTATCTTCAACAGTGCTGCCAGCGTTGCTGCAATATCGGTCATGTACACTTCCTGGTTGCTTTTGCCGGGTTTAATTCCCCATCCATACCAAACCAAGG
>JANMOR010000234.1:0-2323 GCA_031369435.1 Chitinophagaceae bacterium | reverse complement strand
CGTTGAATCAGGTGCTATTACATATGCAAATACGGCCATCAGCAAAGCAAGAATAATAATGAATAAACCAAACACAGCGCCTTTGTTGCGGCGTAGTTTTTTCCAGAAGATTTTTGTAAATGAGTATTCCTGTTTGGACATGCCCCCATCCCCTAAAGGGGTGTTATTACGTTAATAAAGAAATGAAGCTAACTAATTAAATTAAAAAATGAAGTCGAATTAATTACCTGATAATAGTGATTTTTAAATTTACTTAAACTGTTTACAGTTCCCCCTTTAGGGGGCGGAGGGGGCTTGGCTTCCTTACTTCACCCTTCTTCCCTTCCATTCATAACTGCCAAACTTTCCCAGCCATCCTGCAATGACAGTATATACAATATGAAAAGGCTGTGCCAAGGGAAACCAAAGTAATAATTTTTCTTTTTGAAAGAAAGTTGCAACAGGCATCAGGAAAATCAATTCAATGATTGTTTTACAAAGTAAACTTCCTGCAAGTAAGATCCATAAACTGCTGTTGAAAAAACCGCCAATAAAAAGCACAAGCAGGAATACATTCAGCATGTACACTAAAAGCAATACCCAGAAGATGCGTTTATCGTCATACCTGTCGGCCTTGCTGGCCCAGCGTATCCGTTGACGTAAAAACTCGGCAACTGTTTCAACAGGATTGGTTAGCACAATACTATCGGCAGCTTTGCAATAATGCACTTGCGTTGGAAACTGACTATATAGTTTATGCATCAGCAGCATATCATCACCACTGGCAAGATGATCTATATTTTTAAACCCATCCACTTTGTAAAACCCTTCTTTGCTGTAACAAAGATTAGCTCCATTACACATGCTGTGAAAACCAGCACCAACAGAAGCTCCTGTAATTCCCTGCAATGTTAAAAAATCAAGCGACTGAAATAGTTTAATGAAAGAACCTTCTTCTTTCATTGCAACTGGCGCAGCAATAAACACTGTTGGTTGTTGTTGAATGATAGATGCAAAGTTGTGCAACCAGTTAACTGGAACTATACAATCAGCATCAGTTGTAACAATATAATTCCCTGTTGCCTGTTCAACACCCACTTCTATTGCTTTCTTTTTGTACGAGTTAATTTTTTCTTTCACTATATCTTTTAATTCCTTCACTTTCACTCCTTCAAATTGTTTAACTGTTGCAACCGTTGCATCTTCGCTGAAATCATCAATCACAATTACTTCAAACAAATGTGCTGGATAATTCAACAGACTAATCGATTGCAGACAGGCCGAAATATTTTTTTCTTCATTACGGGCTGGGATTAAAATGCTAAATGTAGTTGTTGGCTGAAATGTATCTGGTACATGTAATGATGCCTGCTTGCTCCACCAATACCGGTAAAGCATCAAGAGGATAGTATAAGGAACAAATAAAAGAAGCGTAAGCAGCATCCACAGCATGGGTGCAAAATAATCATTCATCTTTCAGCAGCGAAATAATGAAGCCAGCCTGTTTTTCCCTGAGCAACTGATGACCGGTTGGCAATACATCAACCGTTATATGCTTTTCAGCTCCTTTTTGAAATACAGCTCCATGTTTGGAAAGGATCACCCTGTCGTAACTGCCAAAAACAAGATGAACAGGGATTTGATGTTGAGCAATATTTTTTTGGATCTGCCACAGCTTGGGTCTGAATTTCCGCATGGTGGTCCAGATGTGGTAGAGATCATCTCTCATTTTTTTATCATCAATATAATAATGTACAAACTTGGCCACACTCGGGTTGATCCATTTCATTCGCTTTTGAATATCTACTATCCATCCAAACCATTGCGGATAGCGCATTGTGTATTTAAACAACCCATTGCCCAACCAGGTTTGTGTTGCAAGTTTGTACCAGCTGTTTACTTTTAATCCATCAGGAGCAAGCAATACTGCTTTTGTAATTTTTTCAGGAATACGTTCCAGTAAACTCAAACAAACCCTGCCGCCCATGCTGTAACCAAGCAGATGAATAGAGCGGTTGCTGAAATCGGGGATGATGAGTTCTTACAATTCAATCATTCCCTTTACAGGAAATGTCAATGTCTTTTGCCATTTTGTTTCTCCATGCCAGGGAAGATCAACAGCATAAACTGTAAAACCGTTTTTCAAATATTTTTCAAGAAAAGAAAAACTGTCAGCATCTTCCCCAAACCCATGAAGACATAGCAAAACCTTGTTACCATTTCCACTTGTGAGGTATGAAAATGTTGAATGCCGGTATGTAATGTATTTCCTTTCCAATGTTTGAATCGCTAAATTAAAATTAAATGTGCCATTGAATTATTATTTGATCGTCCATGAATTTAG
>JANMOR010000543.1:0-3292 GCA_031369435.1 Chitinophagaceae bacterium | reverse complement strand
CCAGCATTTCTTCAATCAACTTTTCTTTACTTACATCCTGCCGCATATTAGGTATGGCTGCCGTGATATAATAAGTTGCAGTTGGAATATCAATACACATTTCCATTTTTATCACATTGTCGCTTAAAAACAAGGTGGCGGATCTGGAAGGGAATGATACATTGTACAAACTATCAACTGGTACAAATGGTTGCCATTTCATTTCTGTTGTTGCAACTTTATATTCATCGGGTGAAATTTTTTGTGATGAAAAAACGGGATCAACTGTAAATCCTTTTTTGAGTAATAATTTAATCACACCTGAATCGCCCGGTAAATGGGCTGCACCAATTGCAAAAAAATGTGTGCGGAACCTGAGCAGGCTATCCATACGATGCGCCATTTTCAGATTCCGTTTATTCAGCCATTCATCTTTTTTATTTTGTGCATTGTTGTTGAAAAAATCGTCAATGGCCTGCAGATCCTGCGACAGGTACATTTCAATCATCTGGTTCAATCCGCCCTGCATTAATTTTTTATTGATGAGCAATTCTTCAAATGCAAAGTTGGCTTCTTCATTTTCAATTAAACTCAACTGATCATCCAGGTCTTCAATACCGCCCGTCCATTTACCCATTTGCCTCGCAATATTATACAACCATGCATCCATGAATGTGTTCATGTCATCCGGTTTCTTTAAATCTTTCACCCATTCATTTCTGGAGAGGTAGGCCTGTCGTCTTGTGAGCTTATCCGTTTTAAATCCATACTTTTTCTCGAGTTTCTTTTTTATGCGATCATAACTTTCTTTATCCACTGCATCTTTCAAATAACCGCTCTTATCTTCTTTCGTGAATGAGCTGATCATTTGAGTTGACAATTCATCCGGATTAATTTCAATAGCAAATCCTTCTGCCTGCTCAATGGCTTTATATAATGAATCACCAAAATAAAACAAACGTTTATCGGTTAAATGCATGGTGCCGTAGAGATAGGATGGCTTGTTCAAACCATTGCCTGAAATACGCCACAATAAAGTTGCCGGGTATTTAGTTGCAACTGGTTTTTGCTGCGAAGTTGCTGCGAACGAAATAAATAAAATAGAAACGATGAAACTGCAGGCACGGATTAACTGTGGTTTGGTAGCGGTTGTTTTTTCCATTCGATTACTTTAGGGTGCCTAAAAATAAACCGAAATCCAATACAACAAACATTATGAATACACTTAATCTAAACAGGAAAGGATGACAGAGCAAGCCTGTTTTATTTCATCTTCAGAAATTGTTAATGGAGGAGCCAACCGCATACAATGTGGTGCAAATAAAAACCAATCAGTCAAAACTCCTTTCGCAATACATGCATCAATTATTTGTTTATTGGTTTCAAAACTGTCGAACTCAACTGCCATCAATAACCCTCTCGAACGCATAGCAATAATTTTGGGATGATGCAGGAAGGACCGGAATAGAATTTCCTTTTCAAAAACCTGTTCAACCAGTTTTTCCTCAAGCAGTACGTTCATTGCTTCCATGCCAGCTGCGCAACAAACAGGATGGCCGCCAAATGTTGTGATATGGCCCAGCACCGGATTTTCGGTAAGCTTCCACATCAATTCTTTATCTGCAATAAAAGCACCCAACGGCATTCCGCCGCCCAATGCTTTGCCCAACAATAAAATATCAGGAACGATTCCAAATTGTTCAAAAGCCCATAGACTTCCGTTTCTTCCAAAGCCGCATTGAATTTCATCAAGTATCAATAATGTTCCTGTTTCAGTACAACGATTTCGTAAAGCAGTGATCCATTCATGCAAAGGCGCATTCACTCCCGCTTCTGATTGAATAGTTTCGGCAATTACACAGGCCGTATTTTTTGTGATGAGTTGCAGATCTTCAAATGAATTATAACCGGCATGCAATATCCCCGGCAATAATGGTCTGAATGCATTTCTCCAGTACTCATCACCCATTACACTTAATGCTCCTTGTGTACTGCCATGATAACTGTTTTTGAAAGCAACCATTTCAGTTCGGCCGGTTATTCTTTTAGCCAGCTTCATAGCTCCTTCTGTTGCTTCAGTACCGGAGTTGGTAAAATAAACAGTGTTGAGTGAAGAAGGAAGATGACCGGCCAGCAATTTGGCATACTGCACCTGCGGGCTTTGAACCATCTCCCCATAAACCAGCAAGTGCATATATTGATCTACCTGTTGCTTAATTGCCTTTACCACTTTGGGGTGACAATGCCCCACATTACATACACTTATTCCCGCAATGAGATCAAGATACTCTTTGCCCGAAACATCCCACAACCTGCACCCTTCTGCTTTTACAATTTCCAATGCAAGAGGAGCCGGTGAGGTTTGAGCAACATGTTTTAAAAAAAGTTCCCGTTGATTCATGAAGTTTGAATGAAAGCAAATGTCAGCAAATATGAAATAAGAATTTTGATTCTCTTAATTCAAAAAGATCCTCACAACAACCGGGCTATCGGTTTCAACGTATATGTTTAAGTAAATGCCTAGAAATATTGATAAACTTCAACTTTTATGGGCATGAAAGGTGAAGAAAAGCAGCTTATTAAAAAAATCCTGTAAACTATTATGTACCCTCAGAAAACATTGCGAACTTTACTTACAATAAAATCTCCATTCCGTATGCCCATTATCCTCCCGGTTGAAGGAATTTCTCCAGAATTCGGCGAAGATTGTTTCATTGCTCCCAATGCGACTATTGTAGGCGATGTAATTATGGGTAATAACTGCAGTGTTTGGTTTAATGCCGTGGTTAGAGGTGATGTAAACAGCATCAGGTTGGGCGATAAAGTCAATATTCAGGATGGGGCGGTGATACATGCTACATACCAAAAAACGAAAACCATCGTTGGTAATAAAGTAAGTATCGGTCACAATGCCATTGTTCACGGATGTACCGTTCATGATAATGTATTGATAGGGATGGGGGCAATTGTAATGGATAATGCGGTCATCAATAGTAATTCAATCATTGCTGCAGGAGCGGTGGTGCTGGAAGGAACAATTGTAGAAGCAGGGAGTATTTATGCCGGAGTGCCTGCCAAAAAGGTAAAAGACATTAGCCAGGAGCTGATTCACGGAGAGATTAACCGAATTGCAAATAATTATATCAAATATTCAGGCTGGTTTAAAGACGTATTAACAGAAGAGAAATAAAATGGTATGAAGATTGTCCTGTATCCTTAAGAAGTAAACCATGATCAAAATGAAACTATTAACAAAAGCAGCACTTATCATCGTTTTGGTGTCTTTTATTACAAGTTGTAACGTATTTAAACG
>JANMOR010000150.1:0-7392 GCA_031369435.1 Chitinophagaceae bacterium | reverse complement strand
GTAATGAGTTTAAAAGAAAAAATACCATTCTTTTTAAATGTAGCCAGTACATTTTTAAAATAAGGATATTTAGTTGCGTTATCACCGTTCAACATTACATTTTCGGGTTTACGGCCACCTGTTCCTGTCAGCAATGCATTTAAATAATCATTTAACTGGTTATTCAATGTATCCTGAACGGGGATACCGGGTTGACTGAAGGATTTATATTCTGTATCATTCAAAGCTAAAAATGATTTCAGTTGTGTAACAGGTACGCCAATACCACCTACAGAGAACTTTACAAATGTTGAAATTTCAGCAGGAGTCAGTCCCAATCCTTTCTGACGGTTTAATACCTCAGCAGTTAACTGCGCCTTTTCTTTCCCTTCTTTATCAGGACTAAAGCTGACAAACACTTTACCATCTTTATCAAAAGAAACCTTAAACACATCTTTCTCCGGTTGATTTTCAGAAGAAACTGAGTTAGGATTTTCAATTTTGATTACTTCCGGCGGTTTAAATTTTGTTGCCAGCATAAAAAAAGTAAGAATCAGAAATGACAGATCCACAAAGGCCGTCATATCTACCCAGGTACTCTTTTTAGCAATTTTATTGAGTTTAGACATTTACTTAGAAGTTTTGTAATGAAAGATTCAAATAATCAAAAAATCCATATCAACAAATACAATTACTTGTATTGTGTTGCAAAACTTTGAGTTAATGTAAAACTGGTTTCATCAATACCATATGTAATTGAATCAATCTTGGTCGTAAATACGTTATACATGATCAATGCAAATGATGAGGTAGCAATACCCAACGCTGTATTGTACAAGGCTTCAGAGATACCAATCGCCAATGCAGTTGCGTCACCCCCACCACCAGCTTCACCTAAAGCTCCGAATGAACGGATCATTCCCAATACAGTACCTAACAAGGCAATCAAAGTACCAAGAGATGTAATGGTAGATAAGAATACCAGGTTTTTAGAAAGCATCGGTAATTCCAAAGCAGTTGCTTCTTCTACTTCTTTTTGTATAGCTCCAATTTTTTGTTCATGGTCCATTACAGACTCAGTTGTCATTTCACGGTATTTTTTTAACCCGGCTCTCATAACATTACCAACAGAACCTTTTTGCTTATCACATTCTGCAATTGCTGCATCAATATTTTTGTTTGCAAGGTGATACTGTACTTTACGAATAAAGTCGGTTGCACTTCCAGCTCCCATTGCTTTACTGATAGTGAGAAAACGCTCAATAGAAAACACAATTACCATTAAAAACAAACCAATCAGGAAAGGTACAATAATACCGCCTTCATAGATCTTATTCATATCACCAACTGGCCTGTGATGTTTTGGCCAGAACCAGGCCCCTGATGTATCAGGCTCTCTAAAACCACTTGCGTTACCTAAAATAAAACGCCAGATTAAATAACCGGCAATGATGCACACAATAGGGGCAATAATTGAAATAGCATTGCCACCTTTTTTCGCTTGAACTGAAGATGCAGCCTTTGCTGCAGCTGGTTTTGTTTCAGCCATGATAATTGATTTTTTGGTTTTTTAATTAAGTAAGTTTTAAATCTCAAATGCGTTTGGTAAAATTCTATGAAAAAAAATTTCAAAAAATCAAACCTCTTTCCCCTTTGCCGGGTTGCACAAGTTAGGGAAATATTTATTTTCAACAACTTCCTGCTTTTTAATTTTTTAATTTCTTTTTCGGAGCAATCGTTTGTGTTGTTTCAATCAGGGAACCGGTTATCACATTCTGCCGTTTATCCTTAACAATATTGATTTTATACTTGTTTAAATCCGGATTCAATGAATCCTTCTAACTTCATCCGTTCAATTAAAACCAATCAAAAGAATGAGACAACAATTTGTAAGATCTTTCGTGCTGTTTCTGCTGATGGGTGCAGGACTCGGTTCTTTCGCCCAAAACCGCCCGGGAAACCCTCCAACAGGAGCTGCCCCCGTGGTTCCTGCAGGTGTTACACCAACTGCTCCAACCCGAACAATGCCAAGACCATATAAGGAGGTCATAACCGACAAGGCTCGTACAGACGAAGGTTTGTTTAAAGTACACAGAGTAGAAGATAAATGGTATTTTGAAGTTCCTGATTCATTGATGGGCCGTGATATTTTGATCGTAAGCCGCATCTCTAAATCAGCTGCGGGCTTAAGCAACGGCTTCAGTGGTTATGCCGGTGACATCATTAATAACAATGTGATCCGTTTCGACAAAGGCCCCAACAACAAGGTTTTCCTCAAAAGAGTTTCTTTTGATCAACGGGCTACTGATGTTGATGGTATGTTTAAAGCAGTAATGAATTCAAATACATTACCCATTATGCAGGCCTTTGATGTAAGGGCTTTTGGTAAAGACTCCGTATCCAATACCAACTCTACTGTTATAGAATTAACCGATTATATTTCCGGAGATAACGATGTGTTGTTTTTTAATGCCGGAGCCAAATCAAGCTTACAATTAGGTGCTCAACAGGCCGATCGTTCCTTTATTCAAACCATCCGCTCCTTTCCACTTAATATTGAAATCAAAACAACAAAAACTTACAGTCGTGGTGCCTCAGCTCCCGGCGGCGCAGCCAATCCTTTTGCAGCACCTCCGGGTGGTGCTTATACATTGGAGTTAAACAGTTCCATGTTGTTATTGCCAAAAACTCCTGCTAAATCAAGGTATTTTGATCCACGTGTTGGTTTCTTTGCAAGAGACTATACTGATTTTGATGTGAATCCACAAGGTGTGAAAAATGTTGAGATGGCTGTTCGCTGGAAACTGGAACCCAAAGATGAGGACATAGAAAAATATAAACGAGGCGAACTGGTGGAACCTAAAAAACCAATCATCTATTATATCGATCCTGCAACACCAAAAAAATGGATCCCTTATTTGGTGCAGGGAGTAAATGATTGGCAGGTTGCTTTTGAAAAAGCCGGTTTTAAAAATGCTATTATCGGAAAGATTGCTCCAACTCCTAAAGAAGACAGTACCTGGAGTATTGAAGATGCCCGATTCAGCGCCATTGTTTACAAACCATCTGAAACACAAAATGCAAGCGGACCAAATGTGCATGATCCACGCAGTGGTGAAATTTTAGAAAGTCATATCAACTGGTACCACAACGTAATGAAATTGTTACGCAACTGGTATTTTATACAAACAGCTGCGGTTGATCCCGGTGCAAGAACCATGTTACTGGATGATGCATTAATGGGTGAACTAATTCGTTTTGTTTCATCGCATGAAGTAGGGCATACATTAGGTCTCCGTCACAACTTTGGATCATCTTCTACTGTTCCTGTTGATAGTTTACGGAATAAAAAATGGGTGGAAGCAAACGGCCACACTCCTTCTATTATGGACTATGCCCGTTTTAATTATGTAGCACAGCCTGAAGATAATATTTCAAGAAGTGGGTTGTTTCCACGTATTGGTGATTATGATAAGTGGGCCATTGAGTGGGGTTACCGCTGGATGCCTGAATACAAAACAGCTGCTGAGGAAGTTCCAGTGTTAAGTAAATTAACAACTGAACGTTTAAAGAACAAACGTCTTTGGTTTGGAACAGAACAAAATCCTGATGATCCGCATTCACAAAATGAAGATCTTGGTAACGATGCCATGAAGGCAAGTAATTACGGCATCAAAAACCTGCAGCGTATTGTTCCCAATTTAATTTCATGGACAAAAGAAGCCAATGAAACATATGAAGGACTGGATGAAATGTACAACCAGGTAGTGGGACAATTCGGCCGCTATATGGGACATGTTGCCAAAAATATCGGTGGCATTTATGAAACACCAAAAATGGTAGAGCAGGAAGGACCTGTTTATGAGTTCACTCCTAAAGCTGTTCAAAAAGAAGCAATGGCTTTTATCGGGCAACAATTGTTTGCAACTCCAACCTGGCTGATCAACAATGATATTTTCAGCCGCACCGGTGAAAATCCGCAAATCATTATTGGCAACAGGCAGGAAACAATTCTTAACCGCATCATCAGTGCCAATACCATGAGCAAATTATTTATCATGGAATCAACATTGGGCAACAATGCATACAAAGCAATAGATGTAATGGATGATCTGCGTAAAACAATCTTCAGCGAAGTATATACAAAGAAGGCAACAGATGTGTACCGCCGTAATTTGCAGAAGATGTTTGTTGAACGTATCATTAGCTTATTACCCGGTGGTGCTGCACCACTCAGCTTTGGTACAATCGGGATTACTTTCCAGATTACTCCATCATTGAATATCAAGAATACAGATGCTTATTCTGTTTTAAAAGGAACATTGCGTACAGTGCGTAATGATATCCGCTTAGCCATTCCAACTACTACCGATGCAATGACCAAATTGCATTTGCAGGATTTGAATGAGCGCATTACTTTGATACTTGAGCCGAAATAAATTGTTCTACATAGAGGTGACAGCTTTTAAAAGCTGTCACCTCTAAATAAGAAAGCCATCATGCAAATTGTGTGATGGCTTTCTTATTTCAATTTATTTGATGCATAAACTATTCGTACCGCAACGCATTAATAGGATCGAGTTTAGATGCTTTCATTGCAGGATATAACCCGGCGAGCAATCCTGTAAAAAAGCAAATCAACACCCCTGCAACTACCCAGGCCCATGGAACAAGAAATCCTGTTTTCAAAAACATAGAGGCGAGGTTGCCGACTAAAATTCCGAGGATGATACCAATAACAGCACCCAGCAAACTAATGAGAATACTTTCCCATAAAAACTGTGTGCGGATGGTGGAGCCCCTGGCGCCAAGTGATTTAGACAAACCAATTTCTCTTGTACGTTCATTTACTGCCACCAGCATGATGTTGGTTAAACCTATAGCAGCACCCATCAATGTAATAATACCTATCACCATGGCGGCATAACGTACATATCGCAGTGTATTTTTTAATTGTTCAACAATACTGTCACTTCTGTCAATATAAAAATTATCTGCTTCTTTGATATTCAGTTTGCGTGCCTGGCGGAAAAGTCCTGTTGCTTCACCAACAGCTGCATCCATTTGTTTAAAATCATTTGCACGGATAGTTACACTATAGCTGCCTTCATTATTAAAAATGCGCCGCACATTATTATAAGTGATAAGGGCAATATTATCCAATGAAAGAAACGAACTGGCTCCACGCTCTTTCAACACACCAATTACACGATAGCGGTTAGCATTGACACGGATGATCTTTCCAATGGCAAAAGCACTCCTGCCTTTAAATAATTTCCGAACAAGATCGCTTCCAATGATCACAACATTCCGACCGCTTTCAATATCGAGTTTATTAAAATCCCTTCCCTGTTCCAATACATATCCGCTGTTGAGTAAATAATTTTCATCTCCACCCATTAAACGAACATTGGGATTTGTTTTAACACCTTCAAAAAAAAGTGTGGAGTTACCACTGGCAAATTTGGAAATGCTTACAGTAGCAGGAAACGTAAAACTCTCTTTGAAATTTCTTGCTTCATCGTAGGAGATCGTTCGTCCAAGGCTTGAATTTTTTTCTTTCTTGGCTCCCTTTTTTTCTTTTTTTAAATCACTTCTGGGTCCGCCGCCAAAACGAATATTCCGTTCTTTGAACCGAATGCTGAATGAGTTGGCACCAAGAATAGAAAAGTTTTCATACAAACTCTGGTTCATGGCTTCAATGGCAGTAATGATACCAATCAATGCCATGATACCGAATGCAATAATGGAAACAGTAATCCCTGTTCTGAGTTTATTGGAACGAACAGTTCGCCAGGAAAGAGTGATGATATCGCTGAATGTCATAGAAGAATTTCATGTCTAAATTAAGAAAGCTGCAATGATAAACAAGTTCTTTCTATGAACGGCATCAGTAAACCGTTAACCAATTGAGCAGCAGGCTGGGGAAAACACCCAATGTTATAATGAGTACCGCAACAACTATCAATAATCCTTTAAACCCTGTTGTCATTTCAATATGCTGGCTTTCACCTTCTTTAAAATACATAGCCTGGATGACTCTGAAATAATAATATACGCTCACTGCTGCCATAAGTACCGCAAAGATCACGAGCCACAAATAAGTTCCGGTTTTGATGGCTGCAGCCAGTACAAAATATTTTGCAAAGAACCCGGCTGTTAAAGGAATGCCTGCAAGGGATAACAAACAAATAGTCAAAACCGCTGCAACTAATGGCTCTTTTTTAGCTAACCCGTTAAACCCTTCAATGGTATAATCTTTCATTTTAACCAAAACTGAAAAGATGCCGATTGTTGCAAAACAATAAGCGGCGGCATATAATAACAATCCCTGTTTGGCCATATCATTGATTGCAAATACAGCAAACAACATAAACCCGGCTTGTGCAATGCTGGAATAAGCCAGCATCCGTTTTACACTTTGCTGGTAAACAGCTGTTATATTTCCTATGAATAAAGTGAGGGCAGTAATAATGGCGATGGTGAGTTGCCATTTTTCTGTCATGCTGCCAAAACCATTTGCAAACAAATTCAAAAACCCAATGAAGACAGAGGCCTTAACAATGGTTGCCATGAAAGAAGTAAAGACAGTTGGTGCTCCATCGTACACATCGGGTGTCCAGAAATGAAATGGCGCTGCAGAAACTTTAAACGCCATGGAGATCATGATCAATACAATTCCTATTACCAGGAAGATCATGAAATTATCAGCGGCTGTAAGATTTAATTTCTCCACCTGGAAAGAAGCAGTTCCTCCATACAGGAATGCGATGCCCATGAGCATGATACCTGTTGAAAAAGCACCCATCAAAAAATATTTCAGTGCTGCTTCGTTTCCTTTCAGATTTTTTTTATCGGCACCCGTTAATATATAAAGCGGAATAGAAATGATTTCGATCCCTAAAAATAGGATGAGCAGGTTGTTGAATAATGCAACTAACCCCACTCCACACATGATAAAAAAGATCAACGCAAAATATTCATAGGGATGATTGCCTACTGCTTCAATATCTTTTCCACTCAACAGGAAATAGATTATTAATGCAAGAACAATCACTGTTAAAAAAAGCAACCCGAACCGGTCATACTGCAGCATTCCTTTGAAATCACCATCAATAATCATCTTGCCTGCAAGGTCAAAAAGATTACCTATTAAAAGGGCAACGGCGCCAACCAACGCAATTGTTTTAGCAGTTGATTTATTTTTAATAAACAAACCGCTAAACATCATTACAACTCCCCAAAGCGCCGAAAATAAAATCAGGTTCATCGTTCTTCGTTAAATTATTTAAAGATTCCTAAGATCATTGTTACCGTTTCCTGCACAATTGCAAAGACGGGTTTTGGATAAACTCCCATTACAAAAATGGCAACTACTATCACTGCTAAACTTGCTTTTTCATACCAGTTGAT
>JANMOR010000148.1:0-3706 GCA_031369435.1 Chitinophagaceae bacterium | reverse complement strand
GTAAAGAAAATCTTAGAATATCCTTTTTCATTCATTGCAGTAAGACTATCGCTGAAACTCATGCCCATCTGGTTTAACAGGTAAACCACACAAATAACAAGTCCTGAAAGCATAAAGGTTGTTTGCAAAGTATCGGTCCATACAATTGTTTTAACTCCTCCTTCATAGGTGTATAATAAAATCATCACAAGTATCACAAGTGTTGTTACCCAAAATGGAATATGAATAGTGGGAGGCAATGCATCCTGCAGAATTTTCACCACCAGGTACAATCTTGCAGTAGCACCCAAAGTTCTTGAGAGAATAAAAAAAGATGCCCCTGTTTTATATGCTTTGAAACCAAGTCTTCCGCTCAGGTAATTATAAATTGAAGTTAGATGCAGTTTGTAATATAGCGGCAGCAATACATAGGCAATGGTTACATACCCGATCAAATAACCTATTGTGATCTGGAAATACGCAAAGGATTCTTTTGCAACAGCACCCGGTACACTTACAAACGTAACACCGCTTAAGGAAGTACCAATCATACCAAAAGCCACCAGCATCCAGTTACTGTTTCGGTTTCCTATAAAAAAAGAATCGTTGTTGGAATTTTTAGATGTGTACCATGCAACTGCCAGCAGCAGTAAAAAATATCCAAACACAAACGAAAATAAAAGTAGCGGCGACATATGGCATTGGTTTATAAATGAAGATAAAGAATTAATTAAACGGTCATACAGTTTCCTTACTTTGCAACATATTTTTAAGTGTATGCTTTTTTCATCCTTAGCAGTTTTTTGCGGTTCAAAACCAGGAAGTGACCCTTTATTTTTGGAACATGCAAAACAGGTTGGTATCCTGATGGCGCAAAAAAACATCAAATTAATTTATGGAGGAGGTGGCAAAGGTTTGATGGGCGCTGTTGCTGATGCTGTGATGCAGGCCAATGGCAATGTTATAGGCATCATACCTGAAGTATTGCTGGAATGGGAAGCTCAACATAAAGGCCTTACTGAATTACATGTGGTAAGTGATATGCATGTGCGAAAAAAGATGATGTATGAATTGTGTGATGCGGCTGTGATCTTACCCGGCGGACATGGCACACTGGATGAAATGTTTGAAATGCTTACCTGGAATACTCTTAACATCCACAACAAAAAACTATTCCTGTTGAACAGCAATGGTTATTACAATCACCTGGTTGCACATATCCGCCACATGGAAAAAGAAGATTTTCTTTATGAAAAGATGGAACACCGGATTGTATTAGTAAACGATCCTGCTGAAATATTTACAGACGCTGGTTTTTAGAACCGAGGTAAAAAGTGAATGTTGTTCTGAAAACAGGGAGCAGCCTGTTATAACTGTCAACATAAGGGGAATTCGGATCTCTCAATACATCAACCATGATACTTGTATAAAATTGTGACCTCCCGATCAATCGATTTCCATAACCACCTCCTACCAGTATACTCGGTGCTGTATAATTATCTTTCCCTGTAACAGTGCCATTGGTTTTAACACTGTACGAAATTTTGTTGTATTCAAACTGCCCGCCAATAAAGATCATACTCACAGGCCAAATTCTTACAAATGGCCCACCGCCATATGCGAACTGCCGATAAACAGCTGGACCGTTCAATTCATTTTGAGTGAAATAATTGATGTTCGTTGACAATCCAACATCTACAAACCTGTTAAGGCTGTAACCAATTTCAGGATTCAAGCCGAGAATAAATCCATTAAAAAATCCAAGATTAATACCGCTGCCGATAAACAAATGATCTTTCTTAAATCCTTTTTCTTTTTCTTCTTCCTGTGCAAAACTGCTGAGGCTCATTATCACAAAAGATATGAATACGATCCATTTTTTCATAGTTGCTGCTTTATTGTAAATCAAAAATTTTTCCCGGGTTTAAAATATTGTTGGGATCAAATGCTCTTTTAATTTCTCTCATTAAACGGAGATTGGTTTCTTTCATTACCACATGCATAAATCCTTTCTGTATTAATCCAATACCATGTTCGCCACTGATGGTTCCACCAAGCTGATGCACCAATTGAAACATAGAATGCAAACATTTATCCATTTCTGCATTTCCATAACTGTTGGGTGTACCTGCTTTGCGAATGCGTATGTGCAAATTACCATCGCCTGCATGTCCGTAACAAACCACATCAAAGTTGTACTGCCTTCCCAATGCTTTAACACCATGTATCAATGCCGGCAGTTCAGCTCTTGGAACAACCGTATCTTCTTCTATAGTATAACCGGCTAACTTAGCTGCTTCTGCTACTCTTCTGCGTAATTTCCACAGCTCTGCTTTTTGTTGTGCATCATCTGCAAAATACAACTCTCCAATATCATATTTCGTTAACAGTTCGCTAATTGCTTCCATGTCTTTCATCAATACATCCACATCGTTGCCGTCCACTTCAATCAGCAGATGTGCAGCTGTATCTGCTGTTATAGGAACAGCAGTACTATCAACCATCTTACTTACAATTTGCAAAGCATCTATTTCCATCAACTCTAAAGCGCTGGGCACAAATCCTGCTATGAAAATTTCACTCACTGCTTCTCCGGCCTGTTCCAGGTTCCTGAAAGGTACCAGCATGAGCAGATCATATTTCGGCAACGGAATTAATTTCAACACAATTTTTGTAACAATGCCGAGTGTTCCTTCGCTGCCCACCATCAGTTGTGTAAGGTTATATCCTGTTGAATTTTTTAACACATTAGCACCTGTCCATATAACTTCGCCACTTGGCAGTACTACTTCAAGATTGAGCACATAATCTTTTACTACACCATACTTCACTGCTTTAGGTCCACCACTGTTTTCTGCAATATTGCCGCCAATAAAACAACTGCCACGGCTGCTGGGGTCGGGAGGATAAAACAGTCCAAGAGTTTTTACTTCATTCATCAAAACTTCTGTAATAACGCCTGGCTCTGTAGTAACCTGGTGATTGCGTTCATCAATGTGCAATATTGAATTTAACCGCTCGGTTGATAACAACACTCCACCTCTGTGTGCTAAAGCTCCACCACTTAGACCTGTACCCGCACCACGGGGTGTAACGGGAATGAGTTGTTCGTTACATAAGTGCATGATCCTGCTGATTTCATCTGTTGTGCGTGGCTTCACCACTACTTCGGGAGGGAAATGCAGGTTCTCTGTTTCATCATGTGCATAGTTGCTGAGGGTTTCTTCATCAACCAGCACATAGATTGCTCCAACGATTGCTTTAAGTTCAGTTACAATATCCTGTGTAACTTTTGAATAGCTGTCAACTGCAATCATGCTGTGAATTTTGGACGAAATTCGGAAAGGAAAGGCAGGGAAAAAAATCTAATCAGTAAAATAAAAGTTTATCTACTTCACTTTTAATTTCCGTGGGTTTTGATAAGTATTCCAAAAAATCAATAAATCGATTTCCTTTTTTACAGGCTTGTATTTGTACAGCAATAGAATTCTTTTGTGTACTAGTGTAGATCGAATGTTTCTGTTTTTTTTATTTCTTGGGCTGCCAATTTCAGGGTGCTTTGCCAGGTTCGCAAGTCTTTTATCAACTTGCAGTACAAAATTACTGATCTCTTTTGATGTCCAGGCGCTTTGTAAATACTCAATATTCTCATTAAAGGTTTGCCATGCTCTGTTTGTCCAGTTTATTTTGCAATCCATTTTTTGTATTGCTTTTGTATGTCAGAGTG
>JANMOR010000116.1:0-1767 GCA_031369435.1 Chitinophagaceae bacterium | reverse complement strand
TTTTTCTTTCTCTTCATTCTGGAAGAGCAGTTGTTTATTCACAATGCTTAATTTGTCTTCCTGTGCTTCAATTATTTTATTCATGTTCGTTTTATTAAATCTTTAAATGGCCAAACTGTTTTCCACTGTCAGTACAAACTGTTCTTTAGCCGGCTGTAAAACATCTCCTCCTGGCAGCAGGGGTGTATTCTTCATGATCAACAGAAGTGTATGCAGAATTATTTTTTTGAACAATGAAAACTCTGAAGGTTTCCTGATAAAGTATTGTGCCCCGCTTTCGTATAACTGGTTCACCACTTCCTGCTCAAAGGAGGTGGAAAAAACAACAACGGGTAGATTTTTCAATATGCTGTTTTGTTTGATTTCCGCTAAACATTCAAACCCGTTTTTGCGGGGCATATTCAGATCAAGGAAAAGGATATGCGGAAGCTGGTAGGTTTCATTGTTGAGCAATTGCATTAATTGTTCCCCGTCATTTACAGCTTTAAAATTAGAAGATGGTATCATTTCAACTATGGCTTCCTTAAAAAAAATACAATCATCGGTATCGTCATCAGCAAGTAGTATATGCAGCTCAGTTAAATTCATGCGTTAAGGATATATTTCAGTTTGCCGTTCGAAAAGATATTTTCGGCTGCCATTGGTAATGCATGGTGTATAACCTGCACTAATTGTGCAAAGTTGCCGGGCTTACGGATATATACATCAGCTCCTGTTTTGAAGAGGATACTTATTTTTTCCTGTGAACCTGAAGTTGAAAACATTACAACCGGAAGATCTTTCAGGTTTTCATTATGTTTTATTTCAGATAAACATTCGAAACCGTTTTTACGGGGCATATTGATGTCGAGAAATAATACATGTGGCAGATGATCAGCATGCTCAATGAGGTAATTCATTAGTTCATCACCATCATGCACGGTTGAAAGCTGCGTTGTAATGGGTAATGCCTCCAGCGCATCTTTAAAAAAACCACAATCGTCCATATCATCATCTGCAAGGAGTATATTCAGTTTTTTTGTGTTCATCAGTTTTTACATTTAAAGTTTTTACTGCTTATTGAATGGCGGCGGTGTATTGTGGCAACAACATCAGCACTAAACGATGTATTGATTATTAGAGTTCCTTGTGTTCCAACTCAATTTCTGCTATTACTTTAAGCAATGCTTCGTGTATAACCTGTTTCAATATTTCAAAATCGCCGGGTTTGCGTATATAATCCTTTGCACCCATTTTGCTGAGTGTGTTTTTGAGTTTATCTTCAAAATCAAGACTGCGTGTATAAGAGGTGGTGTACATCACAACCGGCAGGTTTTTCAGCAGTTCATGTTCTTTAATTTCTGCTAAACATTCAAAGCCGGTTTTGCGGGGCATACTTAAATCGAGAAAAAGCACATGCGGAAGATTGGCAGTATTGAGATGCAGGTATTCCATCAACTGCTCTCCGTTATTGACGGTTACGAGCTGTGTGGCAACTGTTAATTCCTTCAGTGCTTTGGTAAAAAAGAAACGATCATCCATATCATCATCCGCAAGCAGTATGTTGAATGGGGTATGCGGTTGATTATTATTCATATGGAATTACTGTAAAACCTGGGCTGATTATTTCCATGCCGGCGTATTAGATTTATAAGAGATTTTTCAAGTGAAAGATAAATTGATGTGTCCTGAAATTGTTGTGTAATAAAATATATGATTTACATAATTCACACATCTTGTATGAACTGTAAAAGATAGTAAGGGAAACGGTGGGTCACCCATTGTTAC
>JANMOR010000023.1:0-3236 GCA_031369435.1 Chitinophagaceae bacterium | reverse complement strand
GGGAGGAACGGGTGTCTCATCTTCGTCTGCGGCTGTGCGTGGTTCTCGGCGCGCTGCTCGCGCTCGCGTTCGGCAACGGGGCGCTCGCCGCTCCGAATCATCTCGTCGTCAGCCAGGTTTACGGCGGTGGCGGCAACGCCGGCGCGACGCTAACCCACGACTTCATCGAGCTCTTCAATCGCGGTACGACCGCTCAGAACTTGACCGGATGGTCTGTTCAGTATAATTCAGCAACAGGTACCGGCAGCTGGCAGGTAACAAATCTTACAGGAACCATTCCTGCACATGGATATTATTTAGTGCAGGAAGCAGCAGGCGCAGGCGGAGTTGCAGATCTCCCAACACCTGATGCAATTGGAACCATTTCTATGGCAGCAGGTTCAGGAAAAGTTGCGTTGGTCAATACTACAATTGCTTTAGTGGGAACTAATCCTTCAAATATTTCTATTGTTGATAAAGCAGGATATGGAACTGTTGCCATTGGATATGAAGGTGCAGGTCCTGCCCCAGCACCTTCTGCTATCAATTCAATACAAAGAACACCCATTGGTTTCGATGCCAATAATAATAACACTGATTTTACAATAGGCCTACCAACTCCTAAAAATTCAGTAACAGATGTAACTCCACCAACTGTATCTGCTTTTTCTCCTGCTAATGGAGCAACAAATGTGGCTACTGCTTTTACAGCATCAATCACCTTTAATGAAAATATTGAGAAAGGAACAGGCACTATAACATTCAGAAAAACTTCTGATGGCAGCATTTTAAAAACTTTTAATGTTACAAGTGCAGATGTTACTGTTGCAGGAAGTTCAGCTTCGTTTTTAATCCAGGCTCTTGCATTTAATACTTCTTATTATTTTGAAGTAAGCAGTGCTGCATTTAAAGATCTTTCAGGAAATAATTTTGCAGGATTTACAGGAAACAGCACATGGAGTTTTACAACAAGAAGCCAGCCAACAGGCATTGTTGGTAATCTCTACAACTTTAACACTTGTACCAGCGGCTTAACTGATGGCTTTAGTTTCTTCAGCGCTGTTGGAGCGCAAGTATGGGCTTGTACAGCTTTCGGAAGAGACCCATTAGCACCAGCAGGTACAACTCCTGCACCAAATGGTATTCAGATCAATGGATTTGCAGGAGGAACGAATGTGCCCAATGTGGATTGGTTGATTTCTCCATCATTTGATTTAACAGCAACAACATATCCATTGCTTTCTTTCTGGAGCAGGGTTGCATTCAATGGTCAGCCATTGCAATTAAAAGTTTCTACAGATTATGTAAGTGGCGATCCTTCATCAGCTACATGGACAGACCTGAATGGTAAGTTCCCTGCTGCAACTTCTAACGTATGGACCTTATCAGAGAATATTAATTTGACAGCATACAAACAAACCAATGTGCATTTTGCATTTGTTTATAATTCTGATGAAGATGAAGGTGCCCGTTGGACATTGGATGATATCAGTATTGTTAATTCTGCTACTCCTCCACCACCAAGTCTTACAGTTGGTACTACAGATATTCAATTTGCGTATACTGCTGCAGGTACAACTGCTGATAAAATATTTACTTTTACAGGTAATGATCTTATCAACGATGTAACAATGAGTGCAACAGGTGCATTTACATTATCAAAAGATGGTGTATCATTTAGCTCCTCATTATTGTATACAGTTGCAGAAGCAAACAATATTGCTAAAACAGTGTACGTTCGTTTTGCTCCAACTCAAAACAACCAGGACTTTACAGGCGCAGTAACAATTGCATCAGGCGATTTAACATCAACCATCAATCTCAAAGGAACAAGCATCGATCCAATAACAACATTAGAAGTTGTCAATTGGAATGTGGAATGGTTAGGCAGCACAGGCTTTGGACCAACAAATGATAATCAACAGGAACAGAATGTTCAAACAATATTGCAAAATATTGGTGCTGATATTTATGGTTTGGTAGAAGTAGTGGATGAAGCAAGATTGGCAAGAATTGTAAGCAATATGCCCGGCTATAGTTATATCATTGGCAATTTTGGTTCACGTGTAAATCCTCCTGATCCTACAGGTGGTCCATTATCAGAAGCGCAAAAACTGGCTTTTGTTTACAAAACATCCTTGTTTAGCAATATCACCGCAAGACCATTGATCAATAATCAAAACACATCAAGTACTTCTTACAACAGCTGGTCAAGCGGCAGGTATCCGTTTTTAATGACGGCCGATGTAACATTGAATTGTGTTACAAAAACTGTGAACTTTATTTTAATTCATGGCAAAGCAAATACATCTCCAACAGCTACGTCTTATGCAAGGAGACAGGCTGCAGCCAATGAATTGCACGATACACTAACCACTTATTTTGCTGATGCCAATGTGATAGTAATTGGTGATTTCAATGATGACCTGGATCAATCAATCACAGCAGGTTTTACAACAACATCTTACAGTTCGTTTACAACAGATATTGCAAATTTCTTTTCGCCAACATTAGCATTAAGTCTTGCAGGCAAAAAATCAACGGTGGGTTATAATGATGTAATTGATCATGTCATGATTACAAATGACATGCAACCTTATTATCTCAACTCTTCTGCAAATATTCTTACAGATGTTGCAGGTCTTGTTTCAAATTATGCTTCTACGACTACTGATCACTATCCTGTATTCAGTCGTTACAGGTTCAGCAATACAACTGCTCCTGCTGTTACAACCTGCACAGAACAAGTTACATTCTGTTCAAACACAGGCAACAGTTATACAATTCCTGCTTTTGTTGCAACCGATGATTGTGGTGATGCAATAATATATAGCTACACCATTACAGGAGCTACTGAAAGAAATGGAACAAGCAGTAATGCAAGCGGATCATATAATGTGGGCACTAGTATTATTACATGGACAGCAACTGATAGCTGGGGAAACACAGCATCGTGTCAAACAACCGTTGTGATCAACGAATCACCAACTGTTACAATTCCTGATGCGTATGCATTGCCATCAGGTGTATTAGCCAACACGGTTTATATTGGTTATTCACCTGCTTCTTCTCTTACATTGTATTCTGCAGTAACTGGAGGAACACCAACTTATAGTTTTACATGGTCAACCGGTTCAACTGTACCAACAACAACTGTAAACCCGCTAACAATTACTACTTATACAGTAACAGTATCAGATGCAAACGGATGCCAGGCTTCTGCAAATAAAACAGTGAACGTCATTGATATCAGGGGC
>JANMOR010000765.1:0-2068 GCA_031369435.1 Chitinophagaceae bacterium | reverse complement strand
TTTTTGAACTATTTTCTCTTCCTCTTTTTTATCTTCAGCCCTCATTACTTTTTCCTCTTCTTTTTTTTCAGGCTGACGTTGCACTTTCTTATCCTCTTCTTCACAGCCTTTACACTTGCGTTGTACAATAGGTGCAGGTTGGAAAAATGTTTGATTTGTTCCCTCTCCAAAAAAAGATTGTTCCTGTGTATTTTCTTTTTTTGCATTACCCACTTCGTGTGAAGCAGTGCGGCGGCGGATGCGGCGAAGGATGGAAGGTTTCATAATAAAATTATTTTTTTGAGTTACTAAAAATCTCCTTTCTTTTTTCAATTAAGCCCTTTGTTTGAATGACAGCTTCAATATATTCATCAAAACCAATAGGTTCAAAGTCAGTATACGAAGCATTATGATCTGTACTAAGTAAAACATCACAATGGTCGACAGCAGGATAGAGTACAGCAATTGATTCTTTACTAAACAGATCAATTGGCTTGATTTGCTTCTCGAAAACCAACCGTTTTATTTCATTTCCTTGATATAGAATGGTTTGGTCTTTAATATTGTCAAACCATATATAATCTTTCCAACTATTCCTGAAAGCAAAATCAACAGGAAGAATATTTATACATCCATCAAGATGCCAGTAATTTTCATTCGGCATCATTGCCGGGAACTCCTTGTCGTAATACCCAAACTCTTCTTTTCTAAAATCAGAATTTGATTTAAACGTATAGCTTATTTGACATCCATTCATCTGTTCATAAAACAATTTAAATTCTGAAGGAATAACATATTCACTAAACAGTTTTTTCAATTGTTCTTTCTCCAGAGCCGGACGGATATGACAAGAATGGATTTCAACATCCTTTAAATTTATTATATCATTAAATAATCTGTCCAGTTTTTCCTTATACATATAATTTATTTATGCAAATGAGAAATTAGTTTTATCAACCTGTCCTAAAATTGTAGTCTTACGGCCTTTTGATGTAGTTGCAGGAATAAAGAACTTTTCCATGTGTGATTTAATATCATCTTTACTCTTGAACCTTATACCTTTTTTTACTTCAGCTGCAAGAAAATCAAGTGATGCTATTTCCAATGCAGTTTCCTTTTCATAGAAATACCACAAATCAGAATCCTTTACCAAAGAATTCACTTCTATCTTCTCTGCTACTGGTTCATCAACGGTTGCAGAATATTGTGGCACAACAGAAGCAGCATCTTCAATCCATTGATTACTTTCAAACTTCATTCCACCGCCTGTTGCCGATAAAGACTGAAGAAGAGAAGTGCTTCCTCTATAACTACAAGTAAACTTCATCCAGATCGGTTGCTTCTTAACCAGGATACCTTTCAACTTATCTTCAAACTGTGCCCTGTAATCTTTGTTAATGTATTGTGGTGCAGGAACAAGATTACTATCTGTAGCCTTACCTCCATAATTTTCATTTACAATATGAAATGCAACCCATTTGGCCTGAATACCCATTTTTTCAAGCATGGTTAATGCCCCCGATAAATCGCCTTTGTATTTACTGGCATCTTCACCATGCTGATAATTCTTTGTAGGGTGATCACTTAAATACTTTGCCTCAAAGAACTGCGCTCTTGCACCATTTGTAAAGCCTGGCATAAACGTAGGTGCCGGTACAACCTGGTTACTACCTGTCGGATCAAGGACTTTAAGTAATCCAATTAATGCTTCCGATTTTTCCAGAATTTCTAACTCTGCTGTTTCCGGAGGTTTGGCATTACGATCTGCCGGATAAGTAAGCTCTTCAATTTTCTTAACTAAATCCTGTGCCTGAGTGACTTTATCTGAATGATCTGCTTTTTTAGCATCATCTAACGAAGTATCCTTTGGTATTTCTTTTTTACGATTACTCAAGAATGTTTTTACAGAAACAGGATCAGACTCTATTATCATCTGACCTGAATCGCCTTGTTCTTTGAAATACATTTTATGTGTATTACCTGCATTAGAAGTAAACTCCTTCTTAATACCCAACCAACCTTTTATTTTTTCTACCACACCTTTACCAAAACTCACTAACTTCTCAATCAACCCAACCAGTTTATCAAT
>JANMOR010000708.1:0-2074 GCA_031369435.1 Chitinophagaceae bacterium | reverse complement strand
CTTTACCGTTCGATCCCAATCAACTGCAGATCAGCAAGGTTATTAAATCAACATCCAACTTTTCTTTCTTTCGCACACACGGATATGTACAGGATAATTTTATTTTGAATGATTCATTGAATATGACTTTGCAGGTTGGTGTACGTTATAATTACAATACACTCAACAATGAAGTGTTGATTCAACCAAGAGTACAGTTTGCCTTCAAACCAAAATGGAAAAAAGATATTATCATCCGCACATCAGCAGGTGCTTATCATCAACCGCCTTTTTACCGTGAACTTCGCCGTTATGATGGAACAGTAAATAAAAATGTACGTGCACAGAAAAGCTGGCAGACGGTTGCAGGTATTGATTATAATTTTAAAGGTTGGGGCGGACGACCATTTAAATTACAGGCCGAAGCCTATTACAAACACCTGTATGATGTGGTGCCTTATGATGTTGATAATGTGCGTATCCGTTATTTCGGCAGCAACAGTGCCAAAGCTTATGCAACAGGTATTGAAGCCAGGTTGTTTGGCGAACTGGTGAAAGATGCAGAAAGCTGGCTGAGTATTGGTTTGATGCGTACAAGAGAAAATTTAGACAATGATCAATGGTATAATTATAAATTGGATTCCACCAACAAACCAATTGACAGTACTTTAGTTCAGGGCGGATGGATCAGGCGGCCAACAGATCGTTTCTTAACGGTAGGTTTGTTTTACCAGGATTATTTAGCAACCAATAAGAATTTTAAATTCTCTATGAACTTATTGTATGGCACCAATCTTCCTTACAATATTCCCAACAGTGTCAAGTACCGCAATGCATTAACCATTGATCCATACATCCGTGTTGATTTTGGATTCAGTGCATTGTTATTAGATGCAGAACGCAGCAAACGGAGGAGTCGTAACCCTTTCAGGGGTTTTAATAATATCTGGGCCAGTTTAGAAGTGTTTAATGTCATTGACCGGCCGAATACAATTTCCTATCTGCTCATCAAAGATTTCAGCAATACTATTTTCTCAATCCCCAATCGCTTAACACCAAGGCTGGTGAATTTTAAGATTGTAGCAAGATGGTAAGTTATTGAACATTTTAAGACAAATCATTTATGGATTTCAAAGCTTTTAGCGTCCCAATCTGCAGCTATGGGTAAAATTGCAATCTTACAAATCCTGAATAACATTTTATTGATTTTACTTTTCCTTCTTTTCCAATCAGAATTCAATTCCATCTTAAATAGTAAAAATAGATTTGTAATCAAGTACAATATACCAAGTGATGACCCTGATGACCCCTTCAATGGCAAAAGAGCTGTCACTCAATTGAAAAAAAAATACAATTTTATCACTTACGAGTTTACCGGAAAAACTGAAGCTGATGACAAAATACTTACCTTCTTTAGATATGAAGCAGTCAGGCTAGCCTATATAAAAGACAGGAAAAATGTTCTGCGCATTTACATTCCTGAAGTCTTGACTTATGGCAGATTCGTTCAACTTCTAAGTTTAATGAAAGAAGATGGGCATAGACGGTATTTTGAATGGGGCAACTACTTTTACGTTGTAGGCAAAGAAATTTCAGTAGATTAGTTTATCCAAACCGATTGCCATGCCCAACTCTAATCCACTTCTTCAGTTTTTAAACAACGAACAGGAATTTGCAGACGACGTTTTTCTTCGTCAACCTTTCAATGAAGTTTATAGCACATGGTCCTGGAAAGAAGCAGCTGATGAATGCAGAAGAATGGCAACAGCCATTAAAGCACTCAACTTTCCGGAAAAAACGCATATCGCCATCTTATCAAAAAACTGTGCACATTGGATGATGGCAGACATTGCTATTATGATGGCAGGTTGTGTTTCTATCCCAATCTATCCTACATTAACAGCAGCATCTATTCAACCTATTCTTGAACACAGCGATTCAAAAGCAATCTTTATTGGCAAGCTCGATGACTTTGCATCGCAGGAAAGTGGTATCCCTGCAAACCTTACCCGTATTGCATTTGATACGTATGGACGAAAAGAAAAACACAACTGGAGTGAGCTCATTGCACAATCAACTCCATTGAAGGAAGTCT
>JANMOR010000676.1:0-2001 GCA_031369435.1 Chitinophagaceae bacterium | reverse complement strand
CTTCGCCCACATCAATAAACGAAGCACTATATACATCGGGTTGATCAATGGTTGTATAAACAAGTACCGAATCATAGGTGATGCTGTTAACAACCGAATCTATTAAACGATACACAATACGATTAGATTCAAATGTGTCTTTTACAGTAGAAGGATACAATGCTGTTTCTACTTTATCGCCTACATCAAATAAAAATTGTTTTTGCTCTGTATTCAATACCTGGTTAACAGAAGTATTCCGTGAATCGGAATTTGAGAATGCATTAACACGAAACGTAATTTTTTCATTTACTTTTAATTCATTGCCAACAATAAATTGTGAGTTGAGAAAATTCCGGTCTGCATATTCAAACTCTACCTGTATCCGTCGGTCTTTGGTGATCATCCTTCTTGGTGTAAACGTAACTTCAGCGGTATTGTAGTTGATGACATAATCCTGATCTTCGCCACGTTGCATTAATTCGCCATCAATAAAAACACGTTCAGTTCCTGCCAGTACAATAAAAAATAATTCACCATTTGGTCCCTGTAAACGATATGGGCCCTGATTTCCTTCCAAACCCTGGAAGACATGACGATTAAATTTTCCTTTGGCAATTGCACCCGTGAGCAAGGATGAGTTTTTTCCATTCTTAAATACCTTGCTTTCATTTTGAAAAGAGATTCCCTGCAGGCGTTTATAAAAACTGAGAAAGTAAGCATCGTTTCTTCTTACATCAATATCGCCCAGGTTTAATTGCCAACCTTTTTTCTTAAGTTGAATCCATACACGATCAAATTCATTCAACTGCTGGGTATTGCCTTCGGCCTGTACAGGAATATTATTATCGGTTAATGCTGCCGATAGCATCATACTGTCGCCAATCATTCCATTGATCTGCAGATTGAGCAAACCATTCACCACTGCATCCTGGTTGTTACCAAATGAAATTCCACGGCCAAAACTTCCGTTATAATTTACATTGCCAAAGTCGAACATATTTTTTCCAAAGCCTGTTTCATTATCAATAGTGATAGGTGTGGTAATGAAATTGTTTTTTATATCATCAAACTTCATCCGGTTAACCTGTGCATTGAGTTTATAAGGGAACACCCGATATGTAATGGTTACCGAATCAAAAGATGGGGCATTGATCCATGTGAATTGTGCATTGATGTCATCAACCCTGTAATCAGCTTTTGTTGAACCAGCAATAAAAACAGAATTGGGAACCAGGCTCAACGAATCAATCTTTACCGGGCTTGTTTTGGTACTGATCTTTTTTGTTCGAAGATTTGATAAAGAGGGCACCTGCTGTGCAAATGCAAGCAGTGAGGAAAGCAAAACGGCTGTGAAAAAGAAGAGTTTTCTGATAAGTCAGTGGTTTTCAGGATAAGAATGTGTAAAAATAGAATTTATTGTGTGAGAAAGCGGTTTCAGTTAGATTAACCCTGTCTTTCAAGATACCCCGGCTTTCAAGTCGGGGTATTTTATTTCAGGTTCCGTTCAATCCGGACATCAGGAATAAACCAGATCATGGCAACAATTATATAACATCCATATCCAAACCAGGGATGAATAAAGATGCTTAAAAGAATACCTGTCAAATAGAAGAGCAGGGAAATGAAACCTTTCGCATCGTTCCCAATTGATTTTGCCAGTAGAGAATCTTTTCCTTCCACTTTCAGCAATGCACGAACGAGAAATGTATAGGCGATTGCAGCCATAAATAAAACAACACCATAAAGGGCAACCGGGAATGCTTTCATCTGTTGCTCACCAATCCATCCCGTTACAAACGGAACAAGAGAAAGCCAGAAAAGCAAGTGCATATTATGCCACAACACATTTCCTTTGATTTGTTTAACTGATTGAAATAAATGATGATGATTGTTCCAGTAAATACCGATATAAATAAAGCTGAGTAAATAGCTCACCAATGTATGCAACAATGGTTTTAATGCATCAAATGTATATCCTTCCGGTACTTTTAATTCCAATACCATAATGGTAATGATGAT
>JANMOR010000655.1:0-1666 GCA_031369435.1 Chitinophagaceae bacterium | reverse complement strand
GTTATGTAGATGAGTCTTATTCAGATGCAAACAACACCATTGCAGCTACTGCAAACGCACAAAACGGATTGATACCTTCTTACTCAGTTATTGATTTAACTGCCGTATATAAATACTCAGCCAAACTGAATATAAAAGCGGGTATTAATAATTTGTTCAACGAAAAATATTTTACACGCCGTGCGGGTGGTTATCCGGGGCCGGGTGCGTTACCTGCCGATGGAAGAACATTCTTCATTAGTGTGGGAGCAAAGTTTTAATACAAACTTTTTCTATAAACAAAAGCCTCTTCATACGAAGAGGCTTTTTATATCAATGAAGTTGAATTTATATCTCTTTCAAACTTTCTTTTGTTGCAACAATTGTTTTATCAAGGTCATCATACGTTAATGCATTGTTTAAAAACCAGCTTTCAAATGCAGAAGGTGGTAAATAAATTCCTCTCTTTAACATTGCATGAAAATATTTTTTAAATAATTCATTGTTGGCTGATGATGCACTTGCAAAGTCAACAACGGGATGATCGCTGAAATGAATGCTGATCATCGAACCGAGTTGATTGATAATATATGGTTGTCCCCATGCTTTCAAAACTTCGTTCAATCCATCTCTTAAGTAAATTGTTTTTTCTTCAAGTTCCCGATAGATAGAAGGATTGTTTTTTAATTCACTCAACAAAGTATAACCGGCGATCATAGCGATTGGATTGCCGCTTAATGTTCCTGCCTGGTACACATTGCCAAGTGGCGCAATATGCTGCATGATTTCTTTCTTTCCGCCGAATGCACCAACAGGCATTCCACCTCCAATTACTTTTCCATAGGTAACCAGATCAGCTTTAATACCCAGAAGTTCCTGTGCACCACCGGGTGCTAAACGAAAACCAGTCATTACTTCATCAAAAATGAAAACGATTCCTTCCTCATTACATAACTTTCTTAATCCTTCGAGAAAACCTGCTTGAGGTAAAATACACCCCATGTTTCCTGCAACAGGTTCAACAATGATGGCTGCAATTTCTCCTTTATGTTCTGCTGTTAATTTCTTTACTGCATCCAGATCATTGTATGCTGCGGTTAATGTATCATTTGCAACACCTGCAGTAACACCAGGCACTGTTTGAATATTTAAGGTTGCCATTCCACTTCCTGCTTTTACTAAAAACGAATCAGCATGACCGTGATAATGTCCTTCAAATTTGATGATCTTATTTCTTCCTGTATAACCTCTTGCTAAACGGATAGCACTCATGCAAGCTTCGGTACCACTGCTCACCATGCGGATCATGTCAACATTCGGCACCATGCTGATGATAAGTTCAGCCATTTCAATTTCCAGTTCAGTTGGTGCACCGAACGAAGTTGAGTCAACTGCTTTTTCTTGTATAGCTTTTACAATGGGTTCATGTGCATGACCTAAAATCATTGGCCCCCATGAAGCGATATAATCGATGTATTGATTACCATCAGCATCATACATGTATGCACCTTTTGCTTTTTGCATAAACAAGGGCGTACCACCTACACTTTTAAATGCACGTACCGGAGAGTTAACACCACCGGGAATACTTTTCTGTGCCCGTTCGAATAGTTCTTTGCTTTTTTCGTACATCGCTGATTGTTTTGCCTTATTGGCCAGTAATTCTAATAAAATCTTTTGCAAAATA
>JANMOR010000648.1:0-2051 GCA_031369435.1 Chitinophagaceae bacterium | reverse complement strand
AAAGATAACTGGCTCACCATGCGTGCTGATAAGTGTGTGCGGCCAGATGGAAAGATCATTGAACCCTATTATGTGTATGAATTTCCTGACTGGGTTTGTGCTGTTGCATTAACCAAAGAAAACAAAGTTGTTTTTGTACGTCAGTATCGTCATGCATTGAGGCAAACCATTCTTGAAATACCCGGTGGCTGTGTGGATGCAACAGATAACAGTTATGAAGAAGCCTGTGCAAGAGAGTTGCTCGAAGAAACAGGCTATCGTTTTGAAAAGATTGAATTTATTTGTAACACAACTGCTAATCCTTCCACCAATAATAACATGATGCATGTGTTTTTAGCAACAGGAGGTGAGTTGGTTAAAGAGCAGCAGTTAGATGATGCAGAAGATATTGAAGTACACTTATTCAGCATTGATGAAGTGAAGCTATTAATTCGTGAAAATAAATTAATGCAGAGCATGCATGTAACGGCACTCTTGTATGCTTTTGAGAAGTTAGGGGAGTTGAAGTATTGATTTACTGTCTGACGTGTTGATCCACTTCTCCCACCAAGTACACACTTCCACAAACAAGGATCAAATCTTCAACAGACGAATGTTCTATGGCAGCATTTAATGCCAGATTCACATCAGCAAATGTTTCACCTTTCAAATCAAGAAGCAGCGCTTTGTTTTGTAGTTCACTTTCAGGCATGGCCCTGGGTATTTGTGCCCGTGTAAAATAATAAACGGCTTCTTTTGGTAAGAGGGCCAACACTTTTTCAACCTCTTTATCTTTTACCATTCCAATAACAATGTGCAGCTGCTTGTATGTTGTTTGTTTGACCTGTTGTATGATCTGTTTAATACCATCTTCGTTATGACCCACATCAAGTACAACAGTTGGGTTCTCCTGTATCACTTCCCATCTGCCATGTAAACCATTGAGCTTTTTTGTTTGTTGCAAAGCAGATTGAATTTGCTGTTCACTGATCTTCCAGTTTTTCAGTTGCAGTTGCCTGATGGCTGAAAGAACGGTGAGCATATTTTTTGTTTGATAAATTCCCGGCAGATCAATTGCATAATCCAGGGTTTTTCCGGTAGCTTTTTCAGTGATGAGTAAAGAAAGCAAGTTGATAGCAACATTATATTCTTTAATAGCAAATTCATCATTGGCAAGTACAACAGGTGCATGGCTGTCTTTTGCTTTTTGCAGAAAAACATCTTTTGTTTCAGGGATGGTTTCACCAATAACAACCGGAACATGGTCTTTAATGATTCCCGCTTTTTCAAATGCAATTTCTTCGAGTGAATTTCCAAGTATATTCATATGATCCCAACCAATATTGGTTATGACACTCAGTTCAGGAATAATGATGTTGGTGCTATCGAGCCTGCCACCAAGTCCTACTTCAATCACAGCTATATCCACTTGCTCTTTTGCAAAGTATTCAAAAGCCATGGCAACAGTTATTTCAAAGAAAGAAGGTTCCAACTCATCAATCATGGGTTGAATGCGTTGGGTAAAATCAATCACATATTTTTCAGTGATCATTTCACCATTGATCTTGATCCGCTCACGGAAGTCGTGTAAATGAGGGGACGTATATAATCCTGTTTTATAGCCTGCAGCTTGTAAAACGGCTGCCAGCATATGGCTCACTGAGCCTTTACCGTTAGTGCCGGCTACATGAATAGATTTGAATTGATGCTGCGGGTTATTGAGCACTTCACAAAGTTCAATTGTGTTATGTAAATCTTTTTTAATGGCAGCAGCACCAATACGGCTGAACATCGGTAGCCGTGTAAACAAATAGTCTATCGTTTGCTGGTAGTTCATTGCAGCTCAAAGATAGGAGAGAGAATAGTTGCTTATTTATTTCGTCCTCATCAAAATATAAATGGCATACGCAACAGCAGCACCCTGCAAAAACATGCCGGCAGTTAAAGACCTGTCAGCAAAAGATAAATGAAGAATTTTTGCCCATGCACCGAAGATGGTGATAAGAAATCCGCACAAAAATAAAATGAGAGGAAACTTAAACTGACGAATCATATGGTATAATTAATCGTTC
>JANMOR010000616.1:0-1763 GCA_031369435.1 Chitinophagaceae bacterium | reverse complement strand
TATTTTGCCGCTTAAGATATCTGCTACAGCATTGCCGGCTTCTAATCCCGGTTGCCATGCAAGAAGAATTGCATCCACTTTATCTCTCCAGCTGGCCACTTCAATTACACCACCTGCATTAATAATCACTACTACTTTTTTCCCTTTGGCATGAAAAGCAGCACTCACATCATTAATCAATTTTATTTCTGATTCTTTCAGATTAAAATCATTAGCAACATTCCTGTCAGCCCCTTCACCTGCATTTCTGCCAATGGTGATGATGGCAATATCAGCTGTTGCAGCTTTGCTGTTGAAAACATTATTCTCAACTGTAAGTTCAGGAGCATACGGAGTTGGATTCATAAACTCTTCAAAAAAAGGTTTCTTCGGATGCTTTGTTTTATAATCAGATATGTAAGTTGAATACAGATTTTTTACTTCTCCATCTATAATATAACCTGCATTCGTTAAGCCATCAACCAGTGAAACAGTGTACTCTTCATTTACATCACCACTGCCGGTACCACCTGAAATAAAATCATAAGAAGTATTACCAAAAGCGGCAATTGTTTTATTGTTTTTTGAAAAAGGTAATGTATTGTTTGTGTTCTTCAGCAATACCATTCCGGCAGCAGCTGCTGCACGGGCAATTACAGCATGTGCTTTTAAATCGGGTTTATTACTAAAGGCATAATTTTTATATGCCTGCGAACCTAAAATATAGTTTACGATCCTCTCAGCATTCTCATTTAATATCTTCACATCTAATGTTCCATTTTTAATGGCATCTGTAATTTCCTGTTTCTGTTTCGGCGTTCCCGGCATTAATAAATCATTGCCGGCTTTCATTTGCGCCACAGCATCTTTTCCACCAAACCAGTCGGTCATAACCATTCCTTTAAAGCCCCACTCCTTTCTTAAGATCGTATTTAGTAAATCATTCGACTCTGAAGTATATGTGCCATTTACATAATTGTATGAACTCATTACCGTCCAGGGGTTAGATTCTTTTACAGTAATTTCAAAACCCTTCAAATAAATTTCTCTCAATGCTCTTTCACTTACAATAGCATTTACAGTATTCCGGTTTCTTTCCTGGTTGTTTACAGCAAAATGTTTGATGGATGTACCAACTCCATTCGATTGAATACCATTAACAATAGCTGCTGCAATTTTACCAGAGACCAATGGATCTTCTGAATAGTATTCAAAATTTCGTCCACCCAATGGGTTACGGTGAATATTCATCCCGGGACCTAAGATTACATCCACTCCATATTCCTTTACTTCATTTCCAAAAGCCCTGCCCAATTGCTCAACCAATTTTATATCCCAGGTTGAAGCTAATAAAGTTGCCACAGGCCATGCAGTTGCATAATATGTATTCTTTTCCCCTTTGCGTGTTGGTTCAATACGCAAACCAGCAGGCCCATCGGCCACAACTGTTGTAGGCAATCCTAAATGAGGGATAGCATATGTAGTACCGGCAGCACCGGGAACTTTATCCATGGTTTGGCCAATGCCTGTACCGCTACCTTGTGAAATACCGGGAATATTCATTCCCATACCCACAACAAGATTCACTTTTTCTTCAAGTGTCATTTTGCTGACGATCTCTTTTGATTTGATCTTATTATTTGTTTGTGAACGGAGAAGTGAGGGAATTACAAGCAGCATGGCTGAAAAGAAAAGAATAAATTTCATGTACAATCGTTTTTAGATTGTAAATCTCATTCAAAAGAAAGCCGGTTGATTTGACAATTGTCAAATAATGATATTAC
>JANMOR010000614.1:0-5164 GCA_031369435.1 Chitinophagaceae bacterium | reverse complement strand
ACTGTGCAGCAGGAAGCATATGTACGTCTTGAACAGCTTCACCAGGCCATTATGAAGATGGCTCCTGAACCTGCTGGTGTTGATGTTCGCTGGAAGCGAAGCATTGGTGTTAGCTATTTTGGAACAACAAGAAAATATTTTCTTAACGGAAATAATGATCTCACATTTGATTATGGTAAACCCTTCCCCATTGCATCCTACTCTTACAGTGCAAATTTCTCTCCTCATTTTTGTGCACATACAGACCAGGGCCTTGTGTTGATGCGTGGCGAACAAGCTGAAAGCAGTTCAGGTATCGGTATCACAATCAATACGCTGGATGGAAATTTTATAACAGAAGGAGCAAGTGATGATAGCTGGACAATTGATGGATACCCGGTAAAAATGTTCAGCCCCATTGCAAAAGAACAACGTAAGGGTTATATCATACTGGCTGCTGAACCGGGAAGTCATAGCTTCAACATTCTGATACATCGGAGCGGAATACTTCCTTATAAACCCGTGAGCAGAAAACAATATCTCGATTACTGCATCAGCTACTACCAAAAACTATATGATGGAATGATAATGGCAATTGAAAAAAGACCGTTGCGATCAAAAGAAGAACAGGAAGCTGAGAAAAGAGCTACGCTGGCGAGAATTGCAAAACAATCAGGAAGAGATGATACAAAGATGAAGGCTGCTACGGAATATTACCTGGCTAATTACAAGACCGATGAACAACTCAGAGATGAAGAACTGATCAAGATGCGAAAAATTAAAGATGCGGAACTGAAAAAATTCACGGATGAATTGGAGAAAACAACAAGAGAAGGCCTGCTCGATTCACCTGCAATGGTTCTTGTAAAATATTATAGTGATCATATTTTTGAAACAAATCCTGAAAAAGGATATATGCTGGTAACAGAGAACCCCGATTATATACGTAAGGATTTGCCAGCCTATATTCCGCAACTGATTCTTTTTAGTTGGAATTGGACTGATTACCCCCCGCACATAGAATATGAAAAAATGTTTCAGAAAACTTTTCCTATTGAAATGCTGCAGGCGATGATTGATAAATAAAATGACCTTTAAGAATTGTTTATGAATAAAACGGTATAAAAAAAATTTAATAAAAAATTATTCAGGAACAACAAATAACTCTGCAGCATCGGGCTCCCTGTTTTCATTCCACTCAACAATAAAATTATTCATCCCCTCGCCTACCAGCAAACTCATATATTGTTGCTGTGACAATTCGAGCAACGAAAGGAACAGAAAAATAGCGTGGATCCTGTTTTCACAGATATCAAATAATTTTTCAAAAGGCATGGTCTTTTCTTCCTTCACAATGTTGAGCATATAATCACGGCTGCCTTCCATGGTATAGTTGTATTGCACAACTGTATGCACCGGTTTATTAAAACGCTCATGATGTTTTTTCATTACCCGTTCAAAGGTTTTCATGAGTTTGAACATGGTAATGGTTTGGATCTCTGTTCCTTCACCTGCTTCTTCACCAATCATTGAAAGTTCACGGGCAATATTTCCCCGTTTGAGCAGGAGCATACGCAGTGCTTCCATCTCCGCCATTTGAGCACTGGCTTCTTTGAATCGTTTATACTCAAGAATCTTATCAATCAATTCCTGGCGTGGATCAATTTCATTTCCCTGTTCATCTATTTCTTTGCGTGGCAATAACATTTTTGCTTTGATACGCATGAGTGTAGAGATGAATAGAATGAACTCGCTGGAGAGTTCCATATTCAACTGCTCACTTTTATGAATGAAATCAAGAAAATCTTTAATGATGCCTGTAATAGGAATATTGTAAATGTCGAGTTCATCTCTTTCAATAAAAAACAAAAGCAGATCGAAAGGACCTTCGAACTGCGGGAGTTTTATCTGGTATGATTCTGTTTGCAATGCAGGTTGATTTTTTACAAAAAAAGTCACGGCATATTTCTCTTCCGTGACTTGCAAATGTAGGGGAATCCATCCACTAAAAATTAGCTGAAAAGCCCACTCCAATCAGGGATTTCCATTGTGTTCCCATAAGCTGGCCCTGTACTTTCGGATCTTTGGCATCATGATCATAAATCAAATCAAACCCGATCGTTACACCCAGGTATTTATTCACTTTCATACCCAATAAGTTCGTCCAGAAAACATCTATGTTCTGCGGATCTTTTTTGTAATTGCTGAACAGATCCAAACGGCTTACAAGATTGATATTCTTCGCCAGATCTTTTTTAAGATTGGCCGTTGCAAACGCTCCAATTTCATAGTTGGCGCTTTTTGTGGTATCGCTAAAACTAAATAAACGCCTTAAGCTTTTATTTGGCTCCGTTACAATCACCCATCTTGATGTTACCGGCGACAGGAATAAATCAAAAGTTGCATCGGGTTTGTACAGCATGCCGGGCGATAACAAAACATAAGCCGGTGCAAAAAATGATGAGTTTTTTGTTTTTACATTATTGGCTTCGTAAGCAAATCCATTGCTGAATTGTGAACGAAGGTTGCCCAATGCAGAAATATACCACTTGGGATTTTTGAGCTGATAACCATAACGGCTCAGCAAATCAAAACGATCATCATTTTTACGTGTACCCTGGCTGGTTGTATTCACCATACCATATTGCATGTTCACCGTGTTATCCCATGAATGCCGATCTCTTTTTAAATAGGCATAGGTATTTAAAAGACCGTTGAGCGAAAAAGAAAATTTCTCAGCACCTGCTGCCCAGTTATGGCTGCTGCCTTGTGAAAGATTGAGGGCAAACACACCGCCCTTTGTCCAGCCTTCTTTTTGTTTTTCATCTTTCTTGATTTCCCGTTTGCTTTCATTCTTCATCTTTTGAACGTCTTTATCCTGTGCCAAAAGAGTACAAGTGGTAACAATAAGCAGCGTTATACAACAAATTATTTTTATCATAAGAGTTGTTTTTAATGATAAAATGTAGCGGCAAATAAAATGCCATCGTTCTTACATCATTGTAGAAAAAAATACGGCAATGCATTGAAGACATTGCCGTAATAATGGTTCAATCAGTTTTATTTTTTTAATAAATCACGTATCTCCATCAGTAACTGATCAGTTGATGATGGCCCGGCAGGGGGAGCAGGTGGCTCTGCTTTTTTCATTTTGTTGATTGCCTTAATGACAAGGAACAGGAAAAAAGCAATGATGATAAATTTTACTAAAGCAGCAATAGCCATTCCATATTTTAATTCTGCTTCCCCTACTTTTACCGACAGCGTATCAAAATTAACACCGCCCGTAATAATGCCTACAAGGGGCATAAGGATATGATCGACAACTGCACCTACAATAGCTCCAAATGCAGCACCAATGATAACACCAATCGCAAGATCTACTACATTGCCTTTCACAGCAAAGTCTTTAAATTCTTTGAGCATTCCCATAATAGTTGGTTTTAGTTAAATTTTAAAAATTACGAGTATAGTTATTTGAGCCAATGACAGATCAATTACTTTTTCAACCCCGGATATTGCATTTTCAGTTTTACTAATGAATCATGAACAGTTGTTGCAATGAGGTGTTCTTTATACCAGTTCTGATCGCTGGGAATAATATGCCAGGGAATTTTATTACAGGTAGTAAAACACGCTTCATAATATTTCATGTACTGTCCCCAGAGTTTAGCTTCATCAAAATCCTTTTCATTGTACTTCCACATTTTGCGGGGATCATGGGTTCTTTCCTGCAACCGTTCCTGTTGTTCTTTAGGTGAAATGTGCAGATAAAATTTGAGCACCTGTGTATTGTTATGTTTTGTAATCAGATCTTCAAAATCATTGATGGCTTTCATTCTTTTTACAGCTGTTGCATCATCGCACCAGCCATGTACTCTTGTAATGAGTACATCTTCATAATGACTGCGGTTAAAAATTTTAATAGTTCCTTTTGCAGGAGCATATGCATGTATCCGCCACAAAAAATCATGCGATAATTCTTCAGGTGTTGGCGCTTTATATGATTTCACTGAAACACCCATGGGGTTCAATGACCCAAAAACATTCCTGATAGCACCATCTTTTCCGCTTGCATCCATTCCCTGGATGATGACCAGTACCGAATGTTTATTTTCTGCAATCAAAAGGTTTTGTAACTCATCTAATTCAACCAGTAACTTTTCTGTTTTTGCTTTGGTCTTTTCTTTATCAAACTCTTTGGGTGCCTTTGTGCTGATGGCTGATAGCTTGCTTGTTGCCATAAAGTTATTTTAACGAATATAAATATCTTGTTTCTAATCCGCTAATTTCATTCACATTTGCAACTTCATTTATGCAACCAAAATTATTTAACTGGTTCCTGTTTATCATCCTTTCTTTTGTATGGGGCAGTTCCTTCATCTTAATGAAAGAAGGGTTAAAACAATTATCGGCTTATGAAGTGGCAGCCATGCGTATGTTCAGCGCAGGAATTGTATTGCTTCCATTTGCATTAAAAGCTTTCAGGGAAATTCAACGAAAAGAAATCGGCTTGATTATATTAACGGGTATGTTGGGGAGTTTTATTCCCGCTATACTATTTTGTGTAGCCGAAACAAAAATTGACAGTGCATTAGCTGGCATGCTCAATGCATTAACTCCGTTGCTAGTGATCACTGCAGGTGCCTTGTTTTTTAATTCTCCTGTTCAATGGAAAAAATTACTGGGTGTGTTGGTTGGTTTTGCCGGTATGCTGCTTTTATTCTTTGCCAGAACATCGAATGCCGGCAACAGCAATTTGTTTTTTGCTTCATTGATATTGATTGCAACATTTTGCTATGGATTAAATGTAAACATCATCAACAACTATTTAAAGCATGTAAGTTCGTTGCATATTGCAGCTATTGCTTTTGTATCATTACTTGTTCCTTCACTGATAGTATTAATAGCTTCGGGATATCATCATCACTCATTTACTGAAACTGCTTTTATCAAAGCATCTGCAGCATCGGTAGTACCCAGAAAATGGGTGCCGTTTGTAAGTCCAGTGTTTCCGAGTGTCAACCATGCAGGAGAAGTTGTGGCTGTTGCATTTAAGCTGTAATGGCCGCAGCCAAGGAGCAAGACAAGCGACAAGCAACAACGAATCGAAATCAAAGAAATTTTTCTGGCTGTACCTCAGTGTTTTCGCCGTTCACGCGCGTCCCGACCGGAGTGGATTCGT
>JANMOR010000604.1:0-2594 GCA_031369435.1 Chitinophagaceae bacterium | reverse complement strand
GCAATAAATTTTATTTGCGTAATGCACATGCCATTGAAGAACTGGCCAATGCCAACCACCTGGTATTTGATAAAACAGGAACACTCACCATTACCGATGAACATGATATTTACTTCACAGGAAAAGCAATCAGCGAAAAAGAATCAGCAATGATCAAAGCGATGGCTGCTCAAAGCAATCACCCGCTGAGTAAGGAACTGAGCAAATGGCTCGGCAATGCAGATAACATGGCTGTTATCAACTTTCATGAATTTCACGGAAAGGGTATTGATGGAATTGTACAGGATCATCTTCTTTCAATCGGGTCTTCTGAATTTGTTACCGGCGAAAAAATACATCAACTTGAAGGAAGCACTTTATATGTTTCAATTGACGGACAGGTAAAAGGTTTTTATACTATCCGCAATCATTACCGTCCTGCACTGCTTACTCAAATAAAAAAATTACACAGGAAATATAAAATTTCAGTTCTTTCAGGTGATAATGAAAGTGAAAAAAGAACATTGAAACAGGCAATGGGCAAACAAACGCAATTGCTGTTTCATCAAACCCCGCATAATAAGCTGGCATATATTCAACGGCAGCAGGCATTGGGCGACAACGTGATCATGATTGGTGATGGACTCAATGATGCAGGTGCCTTGAAACAGAGCAATGCAGGAATAGCTGTAACAGAAAGCACCAACAACTTTACACCTGCCAGTGATGGCATTGTTGAAGCTGGGAAATTATTACAACTGCCGGCATTCTTACGCCTGGCAAAAGCAAACAAACAAATTATAATTGCCAGTTTTGTTTTTTCAATTCTATACAATGTAATTGGGTTATCCTTTGCTGTACAGGGAGTACTTTCTCCATTGATTGCAGCAATCCTGATGCCTGCCAGTTCTATCAGTATCATTTTACTCACTTATGCTTCAACCGCCTTTTATGCGAAATATATCGGGCTGAAATGAGCTATTGCTGATTTTGATCACCGGAATTTGACAAGAATCAATGCATTGTCTGATTTCCGTCAGCCCTCGCCTACCCGTGTAAATATAGTTTTACAAGAGAAAAATCAACCCATCATGTCAGTCATCATTTTATTACTCATCGCCAGTATTACTGTAGCTTCTTTGTTTTTAGGACTTTATATATGGAGCGTTAAAAGTGGCCAGTATGATGATGAACAATCGCCTCCATTCAGAATTTTATTTGATGATTCACCAGCACTTAAGCCAGATCATACAGCAGCTATCAATAAAAAAATCAAAGCATCATCATCAAACCCCAACTTATGCAAATAGAAAAATTTCATTACGACAATAAAATTGTAAAGTATTTCGCCTTTGCAACGGCGGTATGGGGTATTGTTGGTATGCTTGCCGGTTTATGGGTAGCCATCCAGTTTTATTATCCAGCCATTTCATTGAATTATCCTGGCACAACATTCGGCCGGCTCCGGCCCATTCATACCAATGCGGTCATTTTTGCTTTTGTTGGCAATTGTATGTTTATGGGTATCTATTATTCATTGCAGCGTTTGTGCAAATCAAGAATGTTCAATGATAAGTTGAGCTGGGTTCATTTCTGGGGATGGCAATCCATTATTGTACTGGCTGCACTCACCCTTTTCTTTGGTTATACAACGGGTAAAGAATATGCTGAGTTGGAATGGCCCATTGACATACTCATTACGTTGATATGGGTTGTATTCGGCATCAATATGTTTGGAACCATTTTCAAAAGAAGAGAAAGTCATTTATACGTTGCCATCTGGTTTTATATTGCTACATGGATAACGGTTGCCATGCTGCATATTGTTAATTCATTTGAATTGCCGTTTAGCTTCTTAAAAAGTTATAGCTGGTATGCAGGTGTACAGGATGCATTGGTGCAGTGGTGGTATGGACATAATGCTGTTGCATTTTTTCTCACCACTCCTATACTTGGTTTGATGTATTACTTTTTACCAAAAGCCGCTAACCGTCCAGTTTACTCCTATCGTTTATCCATCATACACTTTTGGGCACTCATCTTTATTTATATATGGGCAGGGCCGCATCATTTATTATATACTGCATTACCCGATTGGGCGCAATCATTAGGTGTTGTATTCAGTATTATGCTTATAGCACCAAGCTGGGGAGGTATGCTTAATGGTTTGTTTACACTGCGGGGTGCTTGGGATAAAGTACGTGAAGATCCTGTATTGAAATTTTTTGTTGTTGCTATTACCTGTTATGGTATGGCCACCTTTGAAGGACCATTGTTAAGTTTAAAAAGTGTAAATGCCATTGCTCATTATACTGATTGGATTGTAGGTCATGTTCATATTGGTGGTTTGGGATGGAATGGTTTTATGGCATTTGGTATTCTCTATTGGTTATTTCCTAAAATGTGGGGTACAACACTATATTCAAAAAAATTAGCAACGAATCACTTTTGGCTAGGCACCATCGGTATTGTTATTTATGCTATACCGCTTTACTGGGCTGGTTTTGCACAGGCCGGTATGTGGAAACAATTTACTGAAGAAGGTCAACTCAAGTTTCAGTTTCTTGAAACAGTTACCAGCATCATACCCATGTACATCACAAGAAGCATTGGTG
>JANMOR010000518.1:0-7899 GCA_031369435.1 Chitinophagaceae bacterium | reverse complement strand
CCAATAGCTTCAATGTGTTTATTCACTATTTCATCGGCCGTTTGTGCTTTAACTGTTGAAAGACTGAGTGCGGTTGCTATAAAAAGGCTCGCTAATTTCAAGGTTTTCATTTGTTTATTTTTTATTGTTTTTGTCTTTTTTGGTAAACTGGTCGCAAAGAAAAGAAAATTGTTACAGTTGCCATCTGATTTTTTTATGAAGAATAGACTCCTTCCCTGTTTTAACAGAAAATTGTTCTTTAAAATTAAGACAAGGCGGGGATTGATTTCTACCTCTCATCCCTTATCTTGAACCCTTAAACCGAATAAATTCAAGTACTAGAGGCTATGTCTACTTTTAAGGTTGCAGGAAATATCGTAAATATATTTTCAAAAGAAATTTTTTTTGGTGAGGTAGAAGTGGGAAATGGAAAGATCAAAGCCATTCATACTCTCGGCCAACAGCCATCCACTAAACTGCCTTACATTCTTCCCGGTTTTATTGATGCGCATGTACATATTGAAAGCTCCATGCTGGTTCCTTCAGAATTTGCTAAACTGGCGGTTGTGCATGGAACAGTTGCAACTGTTAGCGATCCACATGAAATAGCCAATGTGTGCGGCATGGCCGGTGTTGAATATATGATCGAAAACGGGAAAACGGTTCCTTTTAAATTCAATTTCGGTGCACCCAGTTGTGTACCTGCCACCATTTTTGAAACAGCAGGTGCCACATTAAATGCAGCCGATGTAAAAACATTATTGCAAAGGGATGAAGTAAAATATTTAAGTGAGATGATGAATTTCCCGGGGGTATTGCATGGAGATGCAGAAGTGATGTTGAAAATAAAAGCAACACATGATTTGGGGAAACCTGTTGATGGCCATGCACCAGGGTTGAGGGGGGATGATGCAAGAAGGTATATCATGGCCGGGATAGGGAGTGATCACGAATGTTTTACAAAAGATGAGGCTTTAGACAAACTGAAGTATGGAATGAAAATCCTTATCCGTGAAGGAAGTGCCGCAAAGAATTTTGAAGCATTGGTTGATTTGATTAATGAGTACCCGGAGATGATGATGTTTTGCAGTGATGATAAACATCCCGACAGCCTTGTTGACGGACATATCAATCAACTCTGTGCAAGAGCTGTGGCAAAAGGGCTTAACATCTTCCATATATTACAGGCTGCATGCATCAATCCTGTACTGCATTACAAATTAGATGTGGGTTTATTACGTGCAGGTGATGATGCTGATTTTATTGTAGTTGATGATTTGAAGAATTTTAAGGTTCAACAAACTTATATTAATGGCGAAGTCGTTGCGGAGCGTGGCGCATCGTACATCGTACCCCGTACATCACACGTCATCAACAATTTTAATTGTGATGAAAAGAAAGAAGCAGATTTTGAATTTCATCTCAACAAATTCGGAGTGGCTGATGAAGAAAATATGGAGCAGGCTTATGTTGTTGAAGCCATGGATGGACAACTCATCACCAACAAACTCATTGTACCCATTTCTTCTTTCGACATAAAAGATGATTTAATACTTGCCAACACAGAAAAAGATTTGCTGTACATGGTGGTGGTGAATCGTTATAACAATGCTCCGGTAGCCAAATGCTTTGTGAAAAATTTCGGATTAAAAAAAGGAGCCATTGCTTCATCCGTTGCACACGACAGTCATAATATTATTGCCGTTGGTGTTGATGCAATAAGTATTTGCAAAGCTGTAAATCTTATTATTGCTGCTAAAGGTGGAGTTAGCTGTTGTATCCCTCCCTCCTTTGGAGGCAACAATAAGTTGGGAACGGAGTTCGGGAGGGAGGTTGTATTAGCATTACCTGTTGCCGGGTTAATGAGTACGGATGATGGATATAAAGTAGCCGCATCTTACAGTGCAATTGATAGGGCAGCAAAAGAACTGGGGTCAACCTTATCAGCTCCGTTCATGACACTTTCCTTTATGGGGCTGCTGGTTATACCACATCTCAAACTCAGTGATATGGGTTTGTTTGATGCTGACGGCTTTCAATTATTATAATCAACAGGAAGTATTTATATTAGTATTATAATCTTACAATCATGCGGAAATTTTTAGGGATCGCTTCAGTCATCATCGTTTTGTTTCTTGCCGGTTTTCTCTACTGGAAATATGCGTTTACTTACAGCAGTGGTTACCGCAGCGGATTGTTGCAAAAATTTTCACATAAAGGGAATGTTTTCAAAACCTATGAAGGTGAAATGATTTTAAGCAGCATCCGAAGTAATGCTAACACTGCTTTAGCCAGTGAAAAGTTTTTGTTTTCTGTATCAAGTAAAGATGTGGCTTTGAAAATGGAACAACTCCAGGGTCATATGGTGACTGTTCATTACAAAAACAAAAACGGCACTTTGCCATGGCGTGGCGATACCCCTTTTATTGTGGATAGTGTAAGAGCAGAAGATTAAAGTGTTTGCATCTGTTCCAAATGTCTGACGTCTTAACGACGTCCTGACATTATCTCCGAATGTCGGAGAATGTTGTCGGGACCTTGCAAAGGTCAGGCAACTGAGAATAAAACTCATCTTGCAGTTATTTATATCATCCCATCAAACAAAAAATTACCTGTTGTTTATGCAGATCAGGAATTTTTGTTTTCCAATCGGCCACTGTTCTTGTTTGAATCATTTCATTGGCTGCGGTTAAATTGCATGCAATACAAATTCTTGTTTGCGGTTTACAAGTTTTCAGGATCGTTTCAAGTAATTGATTATTACGATAAGGGGTTTCAATAAAAACCTGTGTGCTCTGAAACTTGGCCGACAGATCTTCGAGCTGATTTAATTTTCTTCTTCGTTGCGGTTCTTCAATGGGCAGATAACCAACAAAAGAAAATTGTTGTCCATTCATACCACTCGCCATCAATGCCAGTAAAATGGAACTTGGTCCTACCAGTGGTTTTACAATTGCTCCCTGCTGATGTGCGGCTTCAACTAAAATTTGTCCGGGATCTGCAATACCGGGGCATCCTGCTTCACTGATGATGCCGATGGTTTTATTGAGTTTCAACTTTTGTATAAATTGATTTTTTACCTGCGTTTCAGCTTTATGTATAGTGAACCATTCGTATTCATCAATCACAATCGTCTTGTCTAATTTTTTTAAATAACGGCGTGCTGTTCGTTCATTCTCTACAAAAAAAACTTTGCATTGTTTCACTGCATCCAGTATATACGCAGGTATGGCCTGCATACTTTCATCTTCTAAAGGAGCAGGAATGAGATAAACGGTTGACATCAAAAAAAATATTTAAATTATAAGGCTGCAAGGTAGGTCATGTTTTTATGTCACCTGTTTTAAAATGTCTTTAAATTAATCATGCCATACCTGTTAAACACTTTCAGGTTCATCGTGCTGATGATACAAACTTAATGTAGCAGCTATAACTGCATAAGCAGGCGCCAGTATCCAGCCAATGATGGGAACAAGATGCATGAAGAAAAAAACCATTCCATTACCAATGGCCAGTCCCCTGCGGTTGCTGATGAAGGTAATACTTTGTGCAGGTGAAAGTTTATGACGCTCGGCACTGTAATCAAGCATGGAAAAACCATAATAATAACACTCAACCATAAAAGCTATCACAGGGCTCACCCATCCTACTACCGGTATCAATGCAAATAATAAAATACTGATCGTGTAAACTGTTTGCCATAATGTATTACGTAAAGCCAGGCGAATGGCACGCCAGATATCGGAGAGCAGTTGCTGCATGCTGAACGGATGTTCAACTCCTTCAATAATACTTTCCGTTTTTTCGCTGAGGTATGCAAACACAGGTGAGCCAACAATCAGGAATAAAAATTTAAACAATGAAAAATAAAAGAACAACAAGATCAACCGCACAATGATGGTTCCTGTAATAAAAAGATAATTCAGGAAACTGTTATTCATTGAATCAAGCCAACTCTTGATGCCAACCACATTAAATAACCAATCTAAAAAAGTAGTACTTGAATTCCAGAACAGCCACATACCTGTCATGAACATCAGCATATAGAAGAAGCCGGGAATAAAAATCCATTTCCATAACTTGTGCTTCACAATAAATTGATGAGCCCTGAAGTAAGCCTGTATTGCAATTACGAGTTCCTTAAGCAAATGATATCCATTTAATTTGATGAACGATAAGGGTGTTCAACAGGGAGAGTTCAGCAAAATACAACAAAATGCAAAAGCTCAGCAGAGATTTTTATTGGCGGACTGATGTAGTACAGATTGCAAAGGAATTACTGGGCAAAGTTATTGTCACAAAATTTGATGGAATTTATACCGCCGGCAGAATTGTTGAAACAGAAGCGTATGCAGGCATCATTGATAAAGCATCGCATGCTTACAACAACAGAAGAACTAACAGAACTGAAATCATGTTTGGCAATGGCGGCGTTGCATATGTTTATCTCTGTTACGGCATTCATCATCTCTTTAATGTAGTGTGCAATACAAAAAATAATCCTGATGCTGTATTGGTACGTGGTATTGAACCTTTGGAAGGAATAGAAACGATGCTCATCCGGTGCAATAAAAAAACATACGATGCGTCCATTGGCCGCGGCCCGGGCAATGCAAGCAAAGCATTAGGAATAACTACTCAACATACTGGAATGAATTTACAAAGCAGGCAATTGTACTTAGCCGATGATGGAACAACTGAATCTACAATCGTTGCATCAAAACGAATTGGTATTGATTATGCTGCTGAGCATGCACTTTGGCCTTATCGTTTTTTTATTAACGGCAATGCATATGTAAGTAACCATGCGTTTAATAAAGAAGGAATTGTGTTGATTTGAATTCATTTGCCGGAAAGGCGGCAAGACGAGAAGGAAATAAAACAAATGTCCTTTTAAATTTTACGAAAGCAGTCTTAAAGATCGAATCTCAGATGCTGAATAAAGCTCAACTGCAATTCAACACAGTAGTACAAAAGCAACATCACGGAACAATCCCGCAATGGGGCCGTATTCGATTGCGGGGGTCATTTTTGATTCTTTTTGGACAAGCAAAAAGAAAAGAGAATTAATTACTTAAGCGAAAAAATAATTGCAACTATATTGTTGTACCAGTAAAACAACATTTATCTTGTTTTAAACTTTGTTGTTTGCTATGGAGTGGCTTAAAAAAAATCAATTCTGGCTTTCCTTTTCAGCAGGCATTGTATTAGCAACAGCCTGCTACCTGTTCAATCCATTTACTTTAGATGCGAATGCCAACAAAGCTGTGGCAGTAGCTGTACTTATGATCACCTGGTGGATCAGTGAAGCATTGCCCATGCCTGCAGTTGCATTAATTCCACTGGTGCTTCACCCCTTATTCAAAATAGGAACCATTGAAGAAACAACCAAAGCATACAGCAACCCGGTGATTTTTTTATTCATGGGTGGCTTTATGATTGGCCTTGCTATTGAAAAATGGAACCTACATAAACGTATTGCCCTGCATATTGTAAAACGTACCGGAACCAGTGGCGACAGAATTATTCTCGGTTTTATATTGGCAACAGGATTTCTCAGTATGTGGTTAAGCAATACTGCTACCACCATGATGATGTTTCCTATTGCACTCAGTGTAATTGCTGTAATGAAAGAACATCAGCAATCGGGTACCAGTTTTATGAATTTTTCAATGGTGCTGATGCTGGTAATTGCATATGCCAGCAATATCGGTGGCATGGCTACTATTATTGGCACTCCACCCAATGTAGCCTTTGTTGGTTTTATTGAAAAAAAATATGGATACACTGTTCAGTTTCTTGACTGGATGATGGTATGTGCTCCATTGGCCATTTTATTACTGGCAGCATTGTATTGGGTTTTAGCTAAATGGCTATTCCCGAGCCGCATTAAAAACAGTATAGAAGTCAACAACTATATTCAGGATGAGATTCGCATGTTGGGTAAATTATCTGTTACTGAAAAAAGGGTATTGTTCATTTTTGTTACTACTGCTTTGTTATGGATCACCAAAGATTTGCTTAACCAACTCAACTGGTTTAAACTCGATGACAATATGATTGCTATCATGGGTGCATTGGCATTGTTTGCAACACCCAGTGGAACAAAAAATGAAAACAAACCATTGATGATTTTAGAATGGGGCGATACGTCTAAAATGGCCTGGGGTATTTTATTATTGTTTGGTGGTGGTATTGCGTTGGCCAATTCATTAGAAAAAGTGGGAGTAATGGCCCAGGTGGGTAACTGGCTGGCAGGCTTCAGCAATATCAATGGGTTAGCGTTGCTGTTAATGGTTGTTATCATTTCTATTTTCTTAAGTGAAGTAATGAGTAATGTGGCACAGGTAATTGTTTTAGCTCCTGTATTGGCATCCTTAGCTGATGCTTTGCATTTAGACCCTTTATTACTGGGCATACCTATGACACTGGCTGCAAGTGCCGCCGCCATGATGCCCATGGGTACACCGCCCAATGCCATTGTATTCAGCAGCGGTCATATCAAATTAAAAGATATGATCAAAGCAGGTTTTGCCATGAACATCATCAGTATCATTTTAATTACATTGTTCTGTTGGTTTGTATTGCCGATGGTGATGGGAGTAGTGATGAAGTAGCAGAACTACTTACTGCAGCTAAATGTTTCTACTTAGAAAATATATAACCGATAATAATATATAATACGTGTCAGTGTTACATTAAAAAAAATCCGTCCTTTGATGAACCAAACATTCACGTTCACCCAAAGCCACTCCAAATGAAGAAAATTCTATTCTCATTTCTCTTTCTGCTATATATTACAAAAATTCAATCGCAATGTACCGGTACCGGCAGTATCAATTTTCAACGCTGGAATAATATTACCGGGGGTGCTGTAAGCAATTTAACCTCTAACATAAATTACCCTAACAATCCATCAAGCAGCGGCACCCGCACTTTATTTGAAATGCCAACTAACCTTGGTAATAATCTCGGTATTAAAATGTATGGATATATCTGTCCGCCAACCACCGGCACTTATGTTTTCTGGATTGCCAGTGATAACAGTGCAGAGCTTTGGTTAAGTACAACTTCAAGTCCATTAACAAAAATTCGGATTGCTTACAATACCAGCAGTACCAATTCCCGGCAGTGGACCAAATATGCAACGCAAAAATCAATCGCCATTGCTTTAATTGCCGGTCAACAATATTATGTTGAAGCATTAATGAAAGAGTCAACAGGCAATGATAACCTTGCTGTTGGCTGGGCCAAACCCGGGCAAAGTACGGCTGCACCAAGTGAAGTAATTCCCGGCTCTGCTCTTCTAACACAATTGCCCGATACACAAGCACCTACTCCTCCGTTAAACCTGTTGTCATTAAATATTTTGCAAACTTCTTTTACGTTGAGCTGGACTGCTGCAACAGACAATGTTGCTGTTACAGGTTATGATGTATATCAGAATGGAATAAAAATTAATGCTTCTGCTATTACAGGCACTTCTTATAATATAACAGGTTTACTTCCTGCTACCTTATACAGTTATTATGTTATTGCAAAAGATGCAGCTGGCAACCAGAGTTTACCGAGCTCTGCATTAGGCGTAACAACAATGGCACCAGATACAGAGGCTCCATCCATTCCTTCCAATCTTTATCCAACAATAGTTACTCAAACTTCGTTTACTTTAAACTGGTCAGCATCCACTGATAATACTGCCGTAACAGGTTATGATATTTATCAAAACGGAATCAAGATCAATCCATCAACTGTTACAACAACAACTTATAACATAAGCGAACTTACAACTGCTACAACATATACCTATACTGTAAAAGCAAAAGATGCAGCAGGAAACCAAAGTGCTGAGAGTGCCGGTTTAATTCTTACAACATTAACGGGCGGAACGGCCACCGAATCTTTTTCGATGCGTACAGT
>JANMOR010000516.1:0-2175 GCA_031369435.1 Chitinophagaceae bacterium | reverse complement strand
CATTTTGGGATCGGCTTTGCCTTTTGATTTCTTCATCACCTCACCTACAAATAAACCAATCAACCCTTTTTTCCCTTTTTTATATTCTGTTACTTTATCGGGCATATTATTTAAAACCTCATCAATCATTTGTTGAAGGGTATCTTCATTTCGTTCCTGCATCAGGTTTAACTGTTGAGCAAGTTCCAGAGCAGATGCATTCTTTTGCTTCAACATAGCAGGAAGTAATTTCTGTGCGGCTATTGTATAACTAACTTTTCCGTCTTCCACCAACCTGATGATCTCTGCTAATTGATGTGGTTGAATAGAAAGCTGACCAATTTCTACTCCTTCATCTTTCATCACCGATTTAATTGGGCCTAATAACCAATTCGCCGCTTGCTTAAATGATGAAATCTGCGCTGCTGTTGCTTCAAAATAATCAGCCAATTCCTTGTCCTCACTTAATAAAAGTGCATCATATTCTATTAAACTAAACTGCTGCATAAACCTTTGTTTCTTTTCCTCCGGCAATTCAGGCAATGCTTCCCTGATTGTTTGTATAAAATCTTCCGTGATAAAAAAAGGCGGTAGATCAGGATCAGCAAAATACCGATAGTCATTTGCATCTTCTTTTGTACGGATTGCAAATGTTGTTTCATCAGATGGATTAAAACCTCTCGTTTGCTGAATCACATCTTCACCTTTGTCTTTTATTTCAATCATCCGCATCACTTCAAAGTCGATTGCTTTTTTCAGAAAGCGGATAGAGTTGAGGTTCTTGATCTCAACTTTCGTTCCCAACTGTGCAGCTCCTTTTAAACGAATGGAAATATTTGCATCACATCGCAAACTACCTTCTTCCATATTTCCATCACACACATTCAATGTGCGAACCAGTTTACGGATCTCGGTTACATAAGCCGCTGCTTCATCGCCACTATGCAGATCGGGTTCTGTTACAATTTCAATCAACGGAACACCTGCACGGTTGTAATCAACAACTGAATAGAGGTCATGCTGATCATGCATACTTTTTCCTGCATCTTCTTCCAGGTGGATTCTGTTCAACTGAATATTTCTTTCAGTATCACCCAATCTAATTTTTACAAAACCTCCTTTACAAACAGGAGTTGTATGCTGACTGAGCTGATATCCTTTTGGCAGATCGGGGTAGAAATAATGTTTGCGGGCAAAATAGTTTTTGGTTTCAATTTCACAATTACATACCAAACCCATTCTAACAGCTAATTCAATAGCTTCTTTGTTCAGCTTTGGTAAGGTTCCTGGATGTGCTAATGTAATTGGGCTCACATGACTGTTGGGTTCTGCACCAAAGCCCGCAGCATCACCACAAAACAATTTGCTTTTAGTAAGCAATTGAGCATGCACTTCCAATCCAATGACTGCTTCGTATTTATCACTATAGTTTGACATGAATGATTTCTTTTACGATCTTCTTTCTCCCGACTCCGCTCAATAAAGAAGTAAATACCCTTCGACTATCGCTCAAGGCGTTGCAAAAATATCCCTTTTACCCGTAAGCAACTGTGATGAACTTCACAAAAAAAGTCCCCTGAGTGATCAGAGGACTGCTTGAACCAGAACGTATATCATAAATTACAAATCAGCTTTGCGCAAATTCTTTGGAATTTTTACTTCCACATTCACTGTTTTACCAGCTCTGATCACTTTAAGGTTCCAAATAGCTTTTTCATTTTTTGAATACAATGCTTCCCTTGCTTCACCAACAGTGGTTGTTTTTTTATCGTTGATCTCAATGATCACATCGTCTTTCATCAAGCCACTTTTTTCTGCGGGTGAATCAGCATCTACCTCTAACACTTTTACTCCATTACCTTCTTCTGTATCCTGAATAGTTGCACCTAATTGCGGACGATTATGAATCCTGATCAAATCGTTTTTAAATTGTCCGTTATTAAAAGGCTCCATCATTTCAAATTTAAATTGATTATCACCAAATGGAAATCCATCGCCCATCTTAAATTCATACATACCCATACCGCCCGGGAATTTACTTTCGCCGAGCTTCGCTTTTGTTTTTTGCTCCTTACCATCACGGAGATAAGTGATTTCCACTTCATCATTTGGTTTTTTTGCTAAAATGGCTTCAGCAAGTTCACTGGGATTAGCAATTTTTTTATTGTCTACTTTTGTAATAATATCGCCTTTCTT
>JANMOR010000504.1:0-5181 GCA_031369435.1 Chitinophagaceae bacterium | reverse complement strand
GGTTGATACCACTTCCAGTTTATGACAGGAACTGAAACCAATCACTGCCATGATTGTTAGTATGATATTTTGAATTATTTTTTTCATGTCTTTAAATTTTCAGGTTATTATAATGAAAGGTTTATTCCAAAAAGAAAAGTTCTTGTTTTTGGATAGAAGTTATTGTAATCAATACCCGGCGCAATGCCTCCCTGGTTAATTTCCGGATCAATACCACTGTACCTGGTAATAGTGAAAATGTTATTACCTGTTACATATACACGTATATGATTCATCCCTTTTACAGGTTTGTTGAACGTGTAAGACAGTGTAGCATTATCCATGCGGAGATAACTTCCGTTCTCAATATAACGGTTTGAATAGAATGAATTTTTAGTGTCCACCACTTTATCATCTTTAGCACTTACCAGCAGATTATTGACTGCAGCCGCTGTAACATAAGACAGATCGGCCCGTGTTGCATTGAATATTTTATGCCCTAATACTGCACGGAAAAAGAAATTCAGATCAAAGTTTTTATAACGCAGGTTATTATTCCAGCCCATCAACAATGTTGGCTGCGCATTACCCATATACCAATAGTCGGTTCCGATGCTGGGAAATCCTGAACCGGTTGTTTTGCTGCCATCTCTTTTATTGAATTGCGAAATTCCATTGGCATCCTTTCCAGCATAACTGAGTGTAAAGAACTGACCGATAGGATAACCAACTTTCAGCAATTGTAAAGTAGCACCTGTTTGTCCGGGACCTTCAGGATCTGAATAACGTGTAGAGTCGCCATTTGTATAAGGATTTTTTAAGCTGGTAACTAAATTCTTGTTATGAGCAAGGTTAAAACTTGATGTCCAACTAAAGTTCTTTGTACTTACAGGTGTACTGTTTAAAGAAAATTCAAACCCTGTATTTTCAAGACTGCCACCGTTTATTACAATACTTCCACCTGGTACAATAGCAGGGGAAACTGAAATTGGAAAAATCATATCAGTTGTACGCTTCTTATACCAGTCAACAGAACCTGTTAATTTATTTTTCAGGATTGTAAAATCAATACCGGCATTGATAGTTGTCAATTCCTCCCATTGCAGATCAGGGTTGCTTCCCTGTGCAGGTACTATAGCATTATCATACGGGCCTCCGTTATAAAATTGACCCTGCAAGCGATAAATCAATTGACTGTTATATGCATCTATACCTGCAGAGTTTCCTGAAACGCCATAGCTAACACGAAGTTTCAGATCATTAAACAACTTCTGGTTCTGCATAAAGTTTTCGCCAGTGATACGCCATGCAACTGAACCAGAGGGAAAATAACCCCAGCTTTTGTTGGTACCGAATACTGAGCTGCCATCACGCCTGATAGAAGCTTGTACCATGTATTTGTTTTGATAGTTATAATTCAATCTGCCAAAATCAGAAATCAATCTTGTTTTACTGTAAACACGTGACGGTCCAAAATCAATACGATAACTTGAAATACCATATGGATTGCCTAAAGCCAGGTTTTGATATCCAACATAGTCGTTCAGGAAGTTTGTAGAAGACGACCTGAAACCATCACCATTGGTATTTTCCTGTATAGCATATCCTATTACAGCATTAATAGTATGTTCGTTAAACTTCTTATTCCATGTAAGGAATGTTTCACCTGTTGTAAAAGAGTTCTGGTAAGAACCTCTGAAAGCAGAACCATTTACACCAAATAAGTTACCAATGAGTGTATGAGCTACACCAATTGCCGGATCGGGATTATTATAAAAATTGGATGTTGGATAACGGCCATAATAACTGCCAAAATAAGCACCCGACAAAGAGGTTGTTTTTTGATAAGAAATACTTGCATTGTATGTAAGGTCAAAGGGAAGCTTTACTTCTGTAGTAAAGTTGGCAGTAATTGTATTGTACTTCGAATCGTCCTGTGCATTATCAACGATAGCCATTGGATTAAAGTAACCCGGAGTAGTGAGGTTTTCAAAATAAGTTCCATCCGCATTTTTAAGCGGAGAAACAGGTAAATGCTTAGCCGCCTGTAATAAAACGACACTTTGCAGGGGAACATAATTTGCATTACTGTTTGAATTGGCAACATTCAACCCGAATTTCAATTTATCATTCAGGGCGTATTGCTCAAAATTCATCCTGGCAATGATACGACGCAAACGACTTCTTACAAGAATACCTTCTTTATCAAGATAGTTAAGGCTGGCACTATAAGTATTATGTTCGCCTCCACCACTGAAAGACAGGTTATGGTTGTGTGCAATAGCTGTATTGCGTTGAATGGCACTTTGCCAATCGGTATTGGCACCCTTGTCATCATTTGGATTGTATGCACTGCTGTTGGCAGTTAAGAAAGCACGATGTTGAGAAGCATTCATCAAATCAAGACGGTTGCTTACTTTTTCAATACCTACATAACCGTTATAAGTTGTTTGAATATTTCCTTTACGTCCACGTTTAGTTGTGATCATGATAACACCGTTGGCAGCCCTGTTACCGTAGATAGCAGTAGCTGCTGCATCCTTGAGGATATCTAATGAAGCAATATCGTCGGGAGCAACAGTTGCAATATCAGCACCAGGCACACCATCAATAACATAAAATGGGCCACCCGGACTGTTTACAGATGAAGCACCACGAAGAATAACTGCAGCAGGCCGGTTAGGATCACCACTCGCTGTAATATTTAAACCCGGCACTTTACCTTGTAATAACTGTCCTACATCGCTGATTGCTCCACGGTTTAAATCTTCGGGTTTAATAGACGTAATGGCGCTCGATAAATTTCTTTTCGAGTTACGACCATAACCTACTACTACAACATCTGTTAAGGTTGCTGCAGATGTTTCCAGTACAAGACTATAAACTGAAGCACCGGTAACAGTAATTTCTTTTGATGCAAATGAAACAGAACTGAACACCAGCACATCCCGTTCCTTTGCTTTTATTGAAAACGAACCGGAAGAGTTGGTAACTGTAACCGTTGAAGTACCTTTTACAGTAACTGTTACTCCAGGCAAAGCATTCCCTGCATTGTCGGTTACTTTACCGGTGATTTCTTTTGATCCTGTGTTTTGTGCCAGCATGAAAACAGGTAACATGAAAAAGAACGCCAGTAACTTCAGCATCTTTTTTTCTGGAATTTTTAAATGAAGCAATCTCATGATCAATTGTTTTTTTTTGATTGAAAGAAAAGTTGTTGAATAAGAACCGTACGGATTACACTTATTTTTCGAATGAAAATTTTTTTATTATTAAACCTTGCTTTTAAGAGGTACGGGAGTATTAAATCAGAATTTTAAAGTAGTTGGCAAAAATTTTCTTACCAGGTCTTCATAGTAAGGTTTCAGTTCTTCCCAAACAGGAATGTTTGGACTTTTGGAATACAAATCGTAAGGGTTAAACAGGTTAACCCATTTGAGCATCTCTTTGTCCCGTGCATCGAGCAGATATTCATATTCACCCTCTCTGTGCCATGCGTAAAAGGAATGATAGCGAAGCATATATAAACCTGGCTCGGGTAAATAATCTTTCAACATCTGGTATACATATTCATCATGTCCCCATGACATTTGAACGTTACTTAAACCACAGCCTTCCTTATAAATTCCAAGAGTTGAATTATATAATGGATTATTAAAATCAGGGTTGTTTTTAAAAAATTCAGGATACACTACTTTATCGGAGTAAGCACATCCTACGGGGAAAGTATCACCAACTACCGCCCATTGCGGTTCACCAAACAGGCAAAGCACTTTACCCATATCATGCATGAGCCCTGTCAATACCATCCAATCGGGATGACCATCTTGTCTTATTGCCTCTGATGTTTGTAATAAGTGCTGAAACTGATCAAGGTCAGTATCAGGATCAGAATCATCAACCAACTGATTCAAAAAATCGAAAGCGCTCCATACGGGCATTTCTTTTTTATTGAACTGCAGGTAATCATTTCGTTTCTGTTCAACAAAATCAACTGTTTGGTAAGTATGATTGAGCCTGTAAAACTCCTTAACAGAATCTCTTGCAGGATCTTCGTAATTTCTGTATTCTTCAATTGATTTAGACTGAGCAATGTTTTTGGGATCGGGATAACGTTCAAGAACGGCATCTTCCCAATCATCCAGACTTTTTAGCGGAGAAATTTCTGACTCAGTAAATTTCAGATTTAAATTTTGGCTTTGCATTACAATCGTATTTATGACAATTATTACACAAATTGAATGTTTTTTAACGGACAGTTGTTCAAATTAAAAGAGCTTTATTTACGAGAACGTTTTCGTATTTTTCGTAACTTTTAGTAAAACCAGGCAACGATCAGCTTCTAAATGTGTACTTATTCAATTTGATTTTATGAGCAGTATTACATTAGCCACATTAGCAAAAGAATTGAAATTATCTATCTCAACTGTATCAAAAGCATTACACGACAGTCATGAAATAAGTGAACAAACCAAGTTGATTGTTTTGCTAAAGGCAAAGGAGTTAAACTACCAGGTAAACCCTTTTGCAAGCGGCTTACGAAAACAAAAAAGCAAAACAATTGCCGTAGTAATACCGGAAATAGATGATAATTTTTTTACGCTGGCTATTAATGGTATCGAATCAGTTGCCCAGGTTAAAGGTTATCATGTGTTGATCTATCTTACGCATGAAGATGTAAAAAAAGAAGCTACCATAACAGGATTATTGCAAAATGGCAGGGTTGATGGAATCATGATTTCCATTTCAACCGAAACCGGCGACAGCAGTCATTTTGAAGAATTGAAAAGCAAAGAAATTCCCCTGGTATTTTTTGACAGGGTTGTAGAAAACATTTCTTCGCCTAAAATTATTACCAACGATTTTGAAAGCGGATTTAAGGCAACCGAACATTTAATTGAGAATGGATGTAAACGGATTGCTTTTCTATCTATCTCAAATACTTTATCGATCAGTAACAACCGCATGAAAGGATATGAAGATGCTTTAAAAAAATATGGAATGAAATATGAACCCGATCTTGTGATTGCCTGTGATAATCATGAAGAAAAAACCCGTTCACTGTTCAGAAAAATCTTAAAGAAAAAAAAGCGGCCTGATGGTATTGTTGCTTCAGTTGAGAAACTTGCTATAAACGCTTATGAAATTTGTAATGAGCTGGGACTTAAAATTCCTGATGATGTAAAAATTATCAGTTTTTCA
>JANMOR010000503.1:0-1789 GCA_031369435.1 Chitinophagaceae bacterium | reverse complement strand
TCCTGAAACCCAATGCCCGTGTGGTGATTATCTCATTTCATTCTTTAGAAGACAGGTTGGTGAAAAATTTTTTTAAACAGGGAAGTTTTGAAGAGGAAGCTTATAACCCATTTGATAGAGAGGAAAAAGAAAAAGTCTTTCAAGTAATTACTAGAAAGCCAATTGAACCAGGTGAGGAAGAGCAAAAGCAAAACCCGAGATCAAGAAGTGCACGGCTTCGAATAGCCGAAAAAATATAAACCCGTTGTAAAACTGACATAAACCAAAAACAGAAACCAGGAAACTACAAACAAACCAATGGCAGTTAAAGAGCCGAAGATTGACTTTAAAAAATGGTTGAATTACCAGTGGATCGTTAAGAACGTTCCATACTTCCTTTTTCTCTCCGTATTGGCGGTATTCTACATCGCCAATGGCCATTACGCCGACAACACCATCCGAAATATCAACAAAACAACCAAACAGTTGAAGGAGCAGGAGTATGAATATAAAACACTCAATGGAAAACTAATGTTCCAGAACAGGTTGAGTGAAGTGGCAAAAACTGTAGAACAAATTGGTTTGAAAGAAAATATTCAACAACCTATTCTGTTAACCGACAGCACAAAACCGAAAGAAAATTAATGGAAGTTAAAAACGACATATTGTGGCGTGTGTATCTGGCTTTCCTTGGCCTGGTGTTGTTTGGTGTGCTCATTTTGGGTAAAGCCTTTTATACGCAACGTTTCGAAGGCAGCTACTGGAAAAGTATGGGCGACAGTATGCATACAAAAATCCTCGACCTGGATGCTGAGCGTGGTACCATTTACAGTGAAGATGGAAGCATGTTAAGCACATCATTGCCGCAATTTGATATGTATGTTGATTTTGCTGCAGAAGGATTACGTCAAAAAAAAGGAGAAAGTTTTTTCAACAATATTGATTCCCTCTCTATTTCATTAGCAGGATTATTTAAAGATAAAACTGCTGCAACCTATAACAAAGAATTAAAGCTGGCCTATAAAAACAAGGATCGTTATTATCCTTTACGTAAAAAAGTTTCTTTCGAAGAATACAAACAACTCCGGGAATTTCCACTGGTTCGGTTAGGAAAAAATAAAAGCGTATTTATTGCTGAAGTAAAAACAACACGGCTCAATCCCTTTGGTGAGCTCGGTTTCAGAACAATTGGATTGTACAGGGAAAATTCAAAACTCGTTGGTTTGGAGCGTTCATTCGACAGTGTGTTGCGTGGCACTACCGGTAAACGGCTTGTTCGTTTCGTAGCAGGTGGTGTAATGATGCCGGTTGAAGGATATGAAGTAGAACCGGAAAATGGTAATGATGTATATACAACCATCGATGTGAACATACAGGATATTGCAGAAAGAGCATTAATGCGTACCATGATCACCAATGAAGCATTGGAAGGAACCTGTATTGTAATGGAAGTGGCAACAGGAAAAATCAAAGCCATTGCCAACCTCGGCCGTACACCTAACGGTACTTATTTTGAAACAGATAATTATGCGCTGCGTACTTCCGAACCCGGTTCAACAATTAAACTGGTAACACTGCTCGCTGCTTTAGAAGATAAACATGTTACCATCAACGATAATATTATTATCAATGGTGGCCGCTGGACCTTGAATGGCAGAACAATTGTTGATGATCATCACGGTCCTGAAGTAACAACCATCAAGAATGCGTTTACACAAAGCTCCAATGTTGCTATGAGCAAACTGGCTTATCAATATTATACAGCCGATCCTAAAAAATATTATAAGCATCTCAGCAACCTTCACCTCAC
>JANMOR010000497.1:0-7822 GCA_031369435.1 Chitinophagaceae bacterium | reverse complement strand
CCGATAGTTTTTTTTGATCATCATATATGGATAAGCCCGTTATACTTGTTACAGGAAGTAATGGACAACTCGGTAAAGAGTTGCATCAACTGGCTGTAAATTATCCGCAATTTCATTTTGTATTTGCTTCACGTGAAGATCTGAAACTGCATCACTACGGGTTGGTTGAGAATTTTTTTATTGCAGCCAAACCTCAGTATTGTATTAATTGTGCAGCCTATACTGCTGTTGACAAAGCAGAAACTGAACTGGACATGGCGATGCAGGTGAATGGTGAAGCAGTAGGTAACCTTGCAGCGGTTTGTAAAAAGTATCAAACGAAACTCATTCATATTTCTACCGATTATGTATTTGATGGGGAAAGTGAAACGCCTTATAAAGAAGATGAAGCAACCAATCCTGTCAATGTATATGGTGCTTCTAAACTATTGGGCGAACAATTGTGCATGAAGGAAGATCATGATGCCATCATTATCCGCACATCATGGGTATATTCTTCATTCGGCAGCAACTTTGTGAAAACAATGATGCGGTTGATGAGTGAACGAAATGAATTGAATGTGGTGAGTGATCAAATTGGCTCTCCAACTTATGCTGCTGATCTGGCAAAAGTTATTCTTGAAATCATTGCATCAGGTAACTGGGAGAGTGGTATTTATCACTACAGCAATGAAGGAAAGATCAGCTGGTATGAATTTGCATTGGCTATTAAAGAACTCAGTAATAGTAAAGTAATTGTCCATCCCATTTTAACGGCTGAGTATCCAACGCCTGCCAAAAGACCAAAATTTTCTTTATTGAATAAAGAGAAAATAAAAACTGTCTTCGAGGTTCAGATACCTGATTGGGAAGACAGTTTAAAGAAATGTATTGTAAAGCTCCAATCAATATAACAGGTTTTTACATTCAACCCTGACTATAACTCTTCTGAAATATGATAAAAGCAAAAGCCGCTCATTGAGCGGCTTTTGTTGGCCTACCTGGATTCGAACCAAGACAAACAGAACCAAAATCTGTCGTACTACCATTATACTATAGGCCAATCTTCCTTGCGTGTGTTATCCAACAAAGCGTTTCCGTAGTTGGGGCAGCAAAAATAAGGTGCTTAGGCAGATGAACCAAAATTTTCTGCAATTCACTGCATGTTCTCTTCTCTTGTCTTTAATTCTCTTATTTTATCTAAAGCACCTGCAACCACATCGCACATAACAGTGTATAATGCTCCTTTTACAGGATTGGCATAAATATATTCCAACGATTCATTTTCATTGGCAATTATTTTTGTTGGAATGTTAGGATTTACTTTTACAATTCCTTCCTGTAGTAAGTTGATTATTTCTTCTGCGGTTCGCCCTCTTAAATTTTTATCGCAACGGATAATGATCTCATCAAAATACTGCGCACTTAATTCACCTAACTCACGGATGTCTTCATCTCTCCGGTCGCCGGTACCACTTATAAGGCCCACCTTGTGTGTATAATCAAGCTTGCTTAAAAAATCTCCCAGCAATTTTAATCCATGTGGATTGTGTGCAAAATCGGCCAGGAAAGTAAAATTTTTAAAATGAAAAAAATTCAAACGGCCGGGAGTTAAAATTTCACCCGGAATAAAAGTGAGTAATGCCTGCCGTATATCATCAATGGTTATATCCCTGTACAAATAGGTTGCAAGTACAGCAGGTAAACAATTGGAGATATTATGTACCGCTTTTCCTTCGTAAGTGACTGGAATATCTTTTACTGCCATTACCCTTATTTTCCAGGTGCCTTTCATGATACTGATAAATCCGTTTTCAAAAACAGTTGCTAACCCGCCATTGGCACAATGCTTTTTTATACGTGGATTGTTTTCATCCATACTGAACAATCCAATATTGCAACTGAGATCTTTTCTCATGGCATATACAAGGTCGTCATCGGCATTTAAAATAGCATAGCCGTGCGGAAAAACAGTTTCGGGAACAACTGCTTTTACTTTGGCCATTTGTTCCACATTGTTAATGCCGCCCAATCCAATATGATCGGCAGCTACGTTGGTAACGATGGCTACATCACAATGTTGAAATGCAAGTCCTGATTTTAAGATGCCGCCTCTTGCACATTCCAATACTGCAAAATCAACCGTAGGATCTTTCAATACAAATGTAGAAGAAACGGGTCCGGTGCAATCACCTTTCATCATCAAATGATTTTGAATATAAACTCCATCACTCGTTGTATAGCCAACTTTTTTGCCTGCACTCTTGGCAATATGTGCAGTTAAACGTGTTGTAGTTGTTTTGCCATTAGTTCCGGTTACGGCAATAATAGGTATTCGTCCTACACTTCCTTTGGGGAATAACATATCAATTACAGGCTCGGCCACATTACGTGCTAAACCAACTGCAGGTTCAATATGCATCCGGAAACCGGGTGCTGCATTTACTTCGAGTATTGCACCACCGTTTTCGTTCACAGGAGTTTGGAGGTCTGTTGCCATGATATCAATGCCGCAGATATCCAGCCCGATAATTTTGCTGATACGTTCACACATGAAAATATTGGCAGGATGTACCTCATCTGTAACATCAGTTGATGTGCCACCTGTTGATAAGTTGGCTGTTGTTTTCAATAATACCAGTTCATCTTTTGGCGGGATGGTTTCCAATGTATAGTTTTTTTCTTCCAGCATTTTCATGGTACTGCCGTCAACTGTAATCTGTGTCAGCACTTTTTCATGACCATAACCTCTACATGGATCTTTATTGGTTTCATCAAGTAACCACTGAATGCTATGTTCACCATCGCCCACCACACTTGCAGGTGTACGCAAAGCAGCACAAATAAATTTATGGTTGATGACTAATATCCTGAAATCAAAACCTGTAATAAAACGTTCAACTATTACACTGCGACTGTAAACTTTTGCTGCTTCAAATGCTGTTAATGCCTGTTCCCTGTTAATGATGTTGGTTGTATTTCCTTTTCCATGATTGCCATCAATTGGTTTTATTACAAGTGGGTAACCAAATTTTGCAATCGCTTCGTCAAGCCCAATTTCAGTGCGAACAACCGTTCCTCTTGGCACAGGAATTTCAGCTGCTTCCAGTAATAGTTTGGTTTCTTCTTTATCTCCTGCAATATCCACTGCAATATTGGAAGTGGTAGAAGCAATGGTAGCCCTGATTCTTTTTTGATGTACACCATATCCCAATTGTACGAGGCTCTGTTTATTCAACCGGATGAACGGGATATTTCTTTTCAATGCTTCATCAACAATACATGCTGTTGACGGGCCAAGTCTTGTGTCTTCTCTTATTTCTCTCAGCCTTTGAATGTCTTCATCAAGAGAATAGTCTTCACCTTTCGCTAATGCTTCTGTAATTCTTACCGCTGCTTTGGCAGCATATACACCGGCATCTTCTTCTAAATAAGTAAACACAACATAATACACACCTTCTTTATCATTGGCGCCCCTGGTGCGGCCAAACCCTGTATCCATACCTGCCAGTGTTTGTAACTCCAAAGCAATATGTTCAATAACATGACCCATCCAGGTGCCTTCTTCCACCCGTTCAAAAAAACCACCTGGTTTACCTATACTGCAGCGATGTTCGTACAATGAAGGAAACATTTTTTCCAACCGTTCACGAAAACCGGGTATGGTATTAGTGGGTTTTTGTTCCATTTCTTCAAGGTCCAGTTTCATTTGAATCAATTTGTTGCGTCGAACACTCCAGTAATTGGGACCTTTCAGAATTTTTATTTCAAGAATTTGCATATAATAATATTTGATTGCTCAGGATTTCGAATATATCAAATTTTATCCGATGACCGAATAAACTGAACCCTGTAGCGAAAATTTTTTCCTTATTTTTGTTAGCGAACCAAAAAAAATCGTATTGCAATATCCAAAAGGAAAGCTAATAGCAATTGGTGGCGCAGAAGATAAAGGCATCGATCAGGAAGCAGGCGGAATTCACCGTTACAATCTCAATTTTTTAGAACTCGGTATTTTAAAGCGCATTGTTGAAGAAGCAGGCGGTTTAAATGCACGTATTGAAATAATTACTACAGCATCAATGATTCCGCATGAAGTAGGCGAAAATTATATGGATGCTTTTGGCAAAATGGGATGTGCTAACATTGGTGTAATGCATATCCGTAACAGGGCCGATGCATTGAATATAGAATACCTCGATAGGATCCGTACCTGCAATGCTGTGATGTTTAGCGGGGGCAATCAACTTCGTTTATCCAGCATTTTTGGCGGAACAGAATTCTTGAAAATTTTATTAGATCGGTTTCATGATCAGGAAGATTTTGTTGTTGCAGGCACATCTGCCGGCGCAATGGCAATGAGTAATACCATGATCTATGAAGGAAGTGCTTCCCGTGCCCATTTAAAAGGTGAAGTAAAGATGACTACCGGCCTTGGGTTTATTGATGATGTAATTATTGACAGTCATTTTGAAAAGCGGGGGAGATTTGTACGTTTGGCACAGTCCATTACCAGCAATCCTGCCTGTATTGGTATTGGTTTAGGTGAAGATACCGGTATGCTGATCAGTGGTGGAAATAAAATGGAAGCCATCGGAAGCGGATTGGTCATTATCATTGACGGGCATGATATCATGTATTCAAATATTGCTGATATTCCGGATGGCAATCCGATTGGTATTGAAAACCTGAAAGTCCATTTCTGTGAAAAAGGAAATGGCTATATGCTCAAAGAAAGAAAGTTTATCATTGAAGCAAAAGAAGGAGCATTGATCAGGAAACAGGTTGATGTTGAATAAAGTTTTCAGCTTTACTTTTAATACGTTTTTTATGAAGCATTTATTTTTTATTCCGCTGATCATTTTATTGACGGCATTTGTACAACAGAATAAAACCAAAGTTCTTTTCTTTGGTGATTCCATTACACAGGCAGGAGTAAACCCCGGGGGTTATATCATGCGTATCGACAGTATGTGTAAACAGCAGGGAAATAATAAATATGAATTTATTGGTGCCGGCATAGGCGGTAATAAAGTATATGATCTGTATTTAAGAATGGATAAAGATGTTTTGGCTAAAAGCCCAGATGTGGTGATTATTTATGTAGGGGTAAATGATGTGTGGCATAAAAGTTCTTCGGGTACAGGTACTGATGCTGATAAATTTGAAAATTTTTACCAGGCAATTATTGATAAGCTGAAAGAAAAAAATATTAAAATCATTTTGTGTACACCTGCAGCAATAGGGGAGAAGAATGATTTCAGTAATTCACAGGATGGAGATTTGAATGAATACAGCAAGATCATACGTAAGCTTGCAACAAAGAATGCATTACCAATTGTTGATTTAAGAAAATCATTTCTTGAATACAATCTCAAAAATAATCCTGAAAATAAAGACCGTGGAATTTTAACAACAGACCGTGTTCATTTAAATGCAAAAGGTAACCAGTTGGTTGCTGATGAAATGTGGAAACTGATTCAAACTTATTAAACGGCTTTCACCAGGTAATAATTCTTCTTTCCTTTTTGAATCAGTAAATATTTTTCATGAAGCAATAAGTTGCTATCAACAATTGTTTCAATGCTTTCAATTTTTTTACGGTTGATGCTTACACCACCGCCCTGTACGGTTTTTCTTGCTTCGCCTCTACTTGGAAAAATAGTGGTTTCTGCAAGGAAGGAAACAATATCAATGCCTGCCTTTAATTTATCAGCAGCAAAATCAAACTTCACAACTCCTTCCATTCCTTCAAGATCTTCGATACTTAAACTTTCTGCCGACGCTGTTTGATTGGCAAATAATTTTTCAGTTGTTTCAATCGCTGTTTTTAATTCATCTTCCCCGTGCACAAATTTGGTTACTTCTTCTGCCAAACGTTTTTGTACAATTCTTTTTGAAGGGTCTTTCTGATGTGTATCAATCAACGCTTCAATTTCTTCTTTACTGATAAAAGTGAAAATTTTGATCCATTTTTCTGCATCAGCATCACCTGCGTTCAGCCAGAATTGATAAAACAGGTAAGGACTGGTTCTCTTGGCACCTAACCATACAGTACCACTTTCTGTTTTGCCAAATTTTCCACCATCTGCTTTTGTAATAAGCGGACAGGTAAAAGCAAAGGCTTCTCCACTTGCTTTTCTCCTGATCAATTCTGTACCTGTAACAATATTGCCCCACTGATCACTACCACCCATCTGCAGTTTGCACTGTTTGTTTTGATAAAGCCAGAGATAATCATAGCCCTGTAATAATTGGTATGCAAATTCGGTATAGCTGATGCCGGTATCGCCTTCAATTCTTTTTTTCACACTATCCTTGCTCATCATATAATTGACGGTGATATGTTTACCAATATCACGGAGGAAACCGATGAACGAAAATTCTTTCATCCAATCGTAGTTGTTCACCAACTCGGCACTGTTGCTTTTTCCGGGTGTGAAATCAATGTATTGAGCTAATTGATCTTTGAGTGATTGAACGTTGTGGGCTAAAGTTGTTTCATCCAGCAAATTCCTTTCTTCACTTTTTCCGCTGGGGTCACCAATCATTCCTGTTGCACCACCAACAAGAGCAATAGGTTTATGTCCATAGTTTTGGAGATGGCGAAGAAGCAGCACAGGAACCAGGTGGCCAATATGCAAACTATCAGCTGTAGGATCAAACCCAATATAGCCAGCAGTTGATTCTTTAGCCAATTGTTCTGCAGTTCCCGGCATCATATCCTGGATCATTCCTCTCCATCTGAGTTCTTCGATCAAATTCATGTTTTTAGCTGTGATTTCAGGCAAAAGTAGGGCAGAGGACATCATCTTGTGAAAAACAGGCAATAAACATTGAAAATCAACGTTTGTCAATGTTGCTTCTTTCTTATGCAGAAGGCTTGTTATAGGGCAGAATATGATTACTTTTGTTCTACCCTAAGCAGCTTTTAATATGTTAGGAGCCTCTTTAAAACTAATTGTTTATCTGAAAACCGACCGGATGATCACCCGCAACACCTTACTTTTATCCGCAGCCCTCCTGTTAGCCGTTAATTGCTTTACGCAAATACGTATTTATTCCAACGAGTTTATGAATATTGGTGCCGGTGCCCGTGCTTTTGGTATGGGTGGTGCACAGGTAGCATCAGTGAGTGATGCAACTGCAGGTTATTGGAACCCCGCCGGTTTAACAGCCATAAAAAACGATCCTTCTTTATCATTGATGCATGCTGAATATTTTGCCGGTATTGGTAAATATGATTTTGGTGCACTGGCAATTCCTGTTGCAAATAATAAACGTACTGTTGGTATTTCATTTCTTCGTTTTGCAGTAGATGATATTCCCAACACATTGTATTTAATTGAACCCGATGGCAGCATCAATTATGCCAACCTCAAATCATTTTCTTCGGCTGATTATGCATTCATTGTTTCGGTGGCACAGAAAATAAAAGAAACCAAAGATAAATCAATGAGCATTGGTGTTAATGCAAAAGTGATCCATCGTAATGTTGGTTCATTTGCAAAAGCCTGGGGTTTTGGATTGGATCTTGGTTTCCAGATGAAAGGAAAGAACTGGTATGTAGGTGCAGCTGCAAAAGATATCACCACTACATTTAATGCATGGTCGTTTAGTTTTACTGAAAGAGAAAAGGAAGTGTTGTTTCTAACCAATAATGAAATTCCCATCAAATCAACTGAATTAACTGCACCACGACTTATACTCGGGGCTGCTTATGATTTCCGTTTGGGTAAAGGTTTAACTCTGAAAGCAGAAGCTAATATTGATTTTACATTTGATGGGCAACGTAATACATTGATCAGCTCACCGGTTATTAATGGCGATCCTAAAATTGGTG
>JANMOR010000431.1:0-4725 GCA_031369435.1 Chitinophagaceae bacterium | reverse complement strand
TCTTGTTACTCTCACTTTTCCCTTGTTGGTTGGAGTATTAGGAATGCCGAACCAACGGTAACGATGTTCATTAGCAGCAACGCCGGTTGCAATATTTGTCCATGTTGCCCCATCATCCAATGAAAGTTCTATTGTAAATGTATTGCTGCTGTTATCGGTTGCTGACCATTTGATAACTTCTTCCAGTCCGGGTGAAAAACGTTCGCCGCCATAAGGATGCTCAAGAATTATTTCATTCCTGATAAATTCATAAGTAACAAAAAATTCCTGCGGACCATTGGGAACAAGAAAACCCGCAAGATCAATTGTTATGCTTGAGCCCGGGCTATTAATTGTTACCTGTTCAATATTATTCAGGTGATCAATTCCCTGTGCTGCCTGTTGGGTTACATTAGCCGGGTTTAAGATCAATGGAGAATAAGTTGTACTTCCATCAGTAACAGTCAGATCTAAATCATTCACTAACGCATCAGATGATAAAGGCGAACCTTCTTTATCGTGCCAGTATAACATCACTTTCACTTGTGTTGTTCCAGCAGGAACTGCTATGACTTGCGAATTACTTCCTCCTGTTGATAGTGTACCAGTGTAGAAACGGTTCTGTTCAATTGCCTGAACGGCTTTACGTGGATTGATCAAACCAAAACCATATCCATAATCAGGACCGGGAACTCCTTTGTCATCTCCCGTATTACAAATCACGGCTTTCAGTAATGCTGTTTTAGGATAGCTGTTGGAGTTGAGTTGTTTATATCTTTCAGTTAATAAAGACCACACACCTGTAACAAAAGGTGCAGAATGGCTGGTACCAAAACCTCCAACATATGTATTGTTCAAACTGGTAGAAAAAACATTTACACCACTGGCAGTAATTTCAGGTTTAATACGTCCATCTTCAACAGGACCTTTACTGGAGCTTCCGTTTAATACATCTGTTCCAACATGATAATCTGCTACATCCAGTACATTCTTTGATACCTGGTATCCACTTTTAATAGTAGCGAATGATAAAGGGAAGGAGCCGCAGGTTCTTGTTCCATCATTACCAGCTGCAAAAATATGTTGCAGGTACACATTGTTATAGATCTGTTGATCAGTATATACACTCAGCTCATTGTAATCACTGTTACCGGGGCATCCAACCAATCCATTAAAATAGGAGTTGTTGGTAACAGTCATATTATAGTCTGTATAGTAAGTAGCAGATTTTGTAAGAATATAATCAAAGTATTCTGCAACAAGCATGCTCTTAGGCGCAACGCCTTTATAACGTTCTTCAACAAGACCGTCACCACCGGCAGTACCCGTAACATGCCTGCCATGATTTTGTGTTTGATAAGCGGGGTTACGATTAATGAGGTTGGTATTATTATCTAAGTGAAAAGGATTTGCATTATCACCAATGCCAATTGTAATTCCATTACCCGATAAATTTCTACCGGCCACTTCCATGCTGGTTAGATTGGTTAAGCCAAACAAACCTCTTTCACGTTGGTTCAAAGGTTGTGGCTCAAGAAATGAAAGATTGATATAAGCAATAAAAGGCAACTCACTGATTGCTGCAATCCTGTTGGCAGCTACTGATACCTGCGCAAGACCCTGGTTCAAATAATCTGCTTTTGTTAGTGTTGCACCATAAAAACCAAGTAAGGATTGAACATCATTCCATTTAACACCGGGATGAAGTTGAAGATTCACAAGCACGGATGATTCAGAAATATGATTGGCCAGTTGTATTTTCAGCTCTTTTCCAAGTTTAACAACACCCGGCATCTGCATAATGGCTTTTACACCCGTTTGATAAAGTTGTGATAACAACGGTATCTGTTTCATACTTACCTGGTAGGTATGATCGGGTAAATAAGAAAGTAGTTCAATGCCCAGCGATTTGATCATTTGAAGTTGAGCAGTTGTGAGCGGCTTATCAAAAACAAGTAATGTGTAAGTAGTGTTACCAAATTTTCCTTTCTGCAGCTGTTGGTTCACTTCGCCTGCAATCATGTTTTCTTTGATCTGCAAATCACCTGTTTTTAAGCGGAGTGTGCCTGCCACTTTCTGAGCCGAAGCAAAGAGTCCGGTCATGAGTAACAGGAAAATGAAAGCGGTTTTTTTCATAAGCAAAAATTGAAAAGAAAAAATAGCATGGTTTATGGAAGATATACGAGTACGTGTAAATGTGGGATGGTAGTGTTTCATTATCTCCGGTATTACAGGAATTTGGATATGCTCAAAATTAATCATATTTCTCATAAAAGGAAAGACTGTGCAAGATTTGAGCTGTTTCAATGAGCAATGTTTAAAATCGATGGCCTGTTCATATCTTTGCAGCCAGTGAATTTTGAATTGTTGCAGAAGAAGTTTAGTGATGATCCCCGCCTTTTTCAACTGGCGAACAGGCTTTCTTTTGCCCAAACTCAGCGGATCTACCTGAAAAACCTGCAGGGAAGCGCTCCTCAATTTGTTGCGGCTGCTGTTTTTAATCACCCGACACTTGAGCAATACAACCACCTCTTTATTGTAAATGATGCAGAAGAAGCCGCTTATTTTCATAATTCATTAGAAAATCTTACAAAAGAGCTCAACTTATTTTATTTCCCTTCGTCGTTCAAACATCCCAAAAATTTCCGGCTGCTCAATTCGTCGCATGTCATGTTGCGGACAGAAGCACTCACAAAATTTTCGATGCCAACAGGGTTGAGGACAGGAGCTATTGTTACCTATCCCGATGCTTTGTTCGAAAAAGTAGTATTGCCTGATAAATTGCAGGGGAATATGCTGCTCATTAAAACCAACGATACATTGGATGTTGACAGCCTGATGGGTTTCCTGGTTGACCTGGGTTTTGATCGTACAGACTTTGTTTATCAACCTGGGCAGTTTGCATTGCGTGGCGGCATCTTAGATATTTATTCTTTCGGTAATGAAAAACCATATCGAGTTGAATTGTTTGGAAATGATGTGGACAGCATCCGCATATTTGATCCTGAAACACAATTGAGCGAAAGAAGATTGTTACAGGTGAATATTATTCCCAATGTTGAAACACAATTTGAAAGCAGAGAAAAAGTATCGTTGTTTGATTTTCTTTCTGATAACACAATTATATGGGTGAAGGATTTTGATATTGTGAAAGAACGGTTACTGACGATGGAGGAAGACCTGCATCAATTCCTGCTATTGTCGCCAACTGCAAAACAGAATGTGAATGATGAAGATGACCGGCTTGAAAAAATTGATTTGAGTGAAAATGATTTCATCAGTGCGGCAATTGTTGAAGAACAAGTTCAAAGAAATCATCTTGTTGAGTTTGGATATGAGCCTCATTTCCTGGAAACTGTTGAGCAAATTAACCGGTTTGAACTTTTATTTCAAACTAAACATCAGCCTGCTTTCAACCGCCAGTTTGAATTGCTCATCAAAGATCTAAAGAACCATGAAAGCAAAGGTTATGAAACATTCATCTTTGCTGAGAACCCTAAACAGTTAGAACGACTGCACAGCATCTTTGCTGATCTCAAAGCAGATATTCATTTTACACCTATTGCTGTTTCTATCCACGAAGGATTTATTGATGATGATTTAAAAATTCTTTGTTATACCGATCATGAAATTTTTCAGCGTTATCATAAATACAAAGTAAAACAGGCTTATAATAAAAGCAAAGCACTAACTATCCGTGCATTAAAAGAATTGCAGCCGGGTGATTATGTAACACATATTGATCATGGTGTGGGCACCTACAGCGGGTTGCAAAAAATTGAAGTGAATGGAAAACTGCAGGAAGCAGTACGGTTAATCTATAGAGACAGTGATATTTTGTATGTGAACATTAACTCACTGCATAAAATTTCAAAGTACACCGGTAAGGAAGGCAGTATACCAAAGATCAATAAACTGGGCAGCGATGTTTGGCAACGGTTGAAAGAAAAAACAAAGATCAAGGTAAAAGAAATTGCATTTGATCTTATTCAACTGTATGCTCAACGCAAAGCCCAGCAGGGATTTGCACATACTCCTGACAGTTACCTGCAAACAGAACTGGAAGCATCGTTCATGTATGAAGACACCCCTGATCAGAGCAAAGCAACTGCTGATGTAAAGAAAGACATGGAATCACCATCGCCTATGGATCGTTTGGTTTGTGGTGATGTTGGTTTTGGTAAAACTGAAATTGCTGTTCGGGCTGCATTTAAAACAGTGTGTGATGGAAAACAGGCAGCCATCATGGTACCAACAACCATTCTTGCTTATCAGCATTATAAAACTTTCCAGGACAGGTTGAAAGATTTTCCTGTAACAGTTGATTATGTCAATCGTTTTAAATCAGCCAAAGAAAAAAAGGAAACCTATAAAAGATTAGAAGAAGGAAAAGTTGATATCATCATTGGTACGCATGCCCTGCTTGGGAAAGATGTAAAGTATAAAGAATTGGGTTTGCTGGTAGTGGATGAAGAACAGAAGTTTGGAGTTGGACACAAAGAAAAAATAAAAACATTAAAAACAAATGTTGATTCATTAACGCTAACGGCAACGCCCATTCCAAGAACACTGCAATTCAGTTTAATGGGTGCAAGGGATTTGAGTATCATGAATACGCCGCCGCCCAACCGTCAACCTATTCAAACGGAAGTACAGGTGTTCCAGGAAGATTTTATCCGTGATGCGATCTATTATGAAACAGAACGTGGCGGACAGATCTTTTTTATTCATAACCGCATTGCCGGG
>JANMOR010000368.1:0-3460 GCA_031369435.1 Chitinophagaceae bacterium | reverse complement strand
GCGATAAAATGACCTGGGTAAAAAACAGGCAGGTTGATAAAAGTTATGAAATTTACCTCGCTTTATACCAGGGTATATCCGGCAATGAGGAAGAAGCAAATATTTACAAACAGTTTTCACCAGATTTTTTTGATCTGATTGTTATTGATGAGTGCCACCGTGGAAGTGCTGCGGATGATAGTGCGTGGAGGGAAATACTGGCCTACTTTAAAAACGCAACACATCTTGGCTTAACAGCAACACCAAAAGAAACAAACGAAATTTCGAACATTGAATATTTTGGTGACCCTATTTATACCTACTCCTTAAAACAAGGCATTGATGATGGATTTCTTGCGCCTTACCGTGTGGTAAGAATAGGTTTGAATGTTGACCTTGAAGGCTGGAGGCCACAAAAAGGAAAATTGGATAAAGATGGAAATCCCGTTGAAGACAGAATTTATAACCGTAAAGATTTTGACCGCAACATTGTGATTGATGAACGGACAGATGCAGTTGCAAAAAAAATAACAGAGTTTTTAAAAGGAGCAGGAAGGTTTTCTAAAACCATAGTATTCTGTGTGGACATAAACCATGCAGAACGCATGCGTTCTGCATTAACGAATCATAATGCAGATTTGGTAAGAGAGAATTACAAATACATTGTTCAAATCACCGGCGATAATGAGGAAGGCAAAAGGGAGTTGGACAATTTTATAAACGTAGAAGAAAAATACCCGGTCATTGCTACTACTTCAAAATTAATGAGTACAGGTGTAGATGCTCAAACCTGCAAAGTAATTGTGCTGGATAGTAATATTGCAAGCATGACAGAGTTTAAACAAATCATTGGAAGAGGAACGAGGATAAGAGAAGATTTTGGAAAACTCTATTTCACTATTCTTGATTTTAGAAATGTAACTGATCTCTTTGCTGATGAAGATTTTGATGGGCCTCCTATCCGTATTAAAGAAGTTGGTGAAAATGATGACATATCAGATATTGAAGAGGAAGAAGAAGATTTAGCCGACCCCATCATTGACAATGTAACCGGCGAAGAAATAAAAATCAAGAAACCAACTGTACGTTACCCGGATAATGATTTAAATACAATTGCCCGTGAACGAAGACCAAAGATTTTTGTAAACGGCGTTGATGTTTCTGTTTTGGTATCAAGAGAAATGTATTTTGATAATGAAGGCAAGCCAATAACAGTAAGCCTGAAAGATCATACAAAGGAGATCATTAAAAATCATTACGCATCACTTGATGAATTTCTGAATAAATGGAATCATACCAATAAAAAAGCTGCCATTGTAAAAGAAATGGAAGAACAGGGAGTGTTAGTAAGTGCATTACAGGAAGCAGTGAACAGGGAACTTGATCTGTTTGATCTGGTTTGCCATGTAGCTTACGATCAACCTCCCTTAACAAGAAAAGAAAGAGCCAACAATGTAAAGAAGCGAAACTATTTTACAAAGTATGGGGAGCAGGCAAAAAAAGTACTCGAAGCATTATTGGATAAGTATGCTGATGAAGGAATAACAACTATTGAAAGTGCAGAAGTACTTTCAATTGACCCGTTGAACAATTTTGGAACCCCGTATGAAATTATTCAGCTCTTCGGCAGCAAGGAAAAATATGAAGCTGCCGTAAAAGATTTAGAAAAACAGTTATACCAGTTTGCATAATTTGCGCAGCACATGAAGCCGGTAAAGAAAGAAGCATTGTACAATGAAATAAAAACCATCCTGCAGCAGGCAAGGCAAACAGCTTACCGTGCTGTAAACTTTACCATGGTACTGGCCTATTGGCAAATAGGCCATCGAATTGTTGAGCATGAGCAGCAGGGAAAGAAACGGGCCGGCTATGGAGAATCGTTATTGAATGATTTGTCAAAAAAACTCACAACAGATTTCGGGAAAGGTTTCACCTATCGGAATTTGGCCGCTATGCGGCAATTTTATCTAATGTTTCCAATTGTGCACCCAGCGGGTGCAATATTACCTTCCGGTAAAGAGATTCTGCACGCAGTGCGTGCAGAATCTACCGGTGATTCAAAAAAAACAAAACCGGGCGCCGTGAATGACTTATCTGAAATCCGGAACGCAATGCGTTCCGAATTAAGCTGGACACATTACCGGTTATTAATGCGGGTAGAAGATACAACTGCCCGTACCTGGTATATGAACGAAGCCGCCGACTGTAACTGGAGCACCCGTTCGCTCGAAAGGCAAATCAACAGCTTTACCTTCGAACGCATCCTTTCTTCAAAAAATAAAAAAGGGGTTAAAAAAGAAGCTGATAAAAAAACAGAAACCGCAACCGCTTTCGATTTTATTAAAGACCCTTATGTTCTGGAATTTCTGCAATTACCCGTTCATAAAGATTTTTACGAAAAGGATATTGAAGCGGCCATTATCAGCAAGCTGCAGCATTTTATTTTAGAACTGGGCAAAGGATTTTCGTTTGTTGCCCGGCAAAAAAGAATCAGTGCAGAAGACGACCACTTTTATATTGACCTTGTTTTTTACAACTATATGCTCAAATGTTTTGTGCTCATTGATTTAAAACTCGGCAAACTCACACACCAGGATATCGGACAAATGGACCTCTATGTACGCTATTGGGAGGACAATGAAAAAATAACTGCCGATAATCCAACCATTGGCATTATACTGTGCTCGCAAAAGAATGAAACCATTGTAAAATATTCCGTACTCAAAGGCAGCAAACAACTCTTTGCATCCAAATACAAATTGTACCTGCCTACCGAAGAAGAATTTAAAAATGAAATTGAAGAAGAAATCCGTCATTATAATCAATACCACAAAAAATGAGCAATCTTACTTCCACTATAAAATCCATCCAGGACATCATGCGTAAAGACGCAGGTGTAGATGGCGATGCACAACGCATTTCACAACTCGGCTGGATGCTCTTCCTCAAAATATTTGATGAGATGGAAGAGGAATGGGAAACCATTAAAGACAATTACAAATCTCCTATACGTACAGATTTACGCTGGCGCAACTGGGCAGCCGATGCAGAAGGAATGACCGGTGATGAGTTGCTGGACTTTGTGAATAACACATTGTTCCAGACAATGAAGAACATGAAGCTGCGCCATAATAAAGACGCAGCCAAAATGGTAAGAGATGTATTTGAAGATTCTTACAACTACATGAAAAGCGGTACACTGCTGCGACAAGTAATTAATAAAATAAACACTGATATTAATTTAAACACGCAGGCAGAGCGACATGCCTTTAATGATATTTACGAACAGATATTGCGTGACCTGCAAAGTGCAGGCAATGCAGGTGAGTTTTATACGCCACGTCCTGTTACACAGTTTATTGTAGAAATGATTGACCCCAAGCTGGGAGAAACCATTTTGGATCCTGCATGTGGCACGGCGGGCTACCTGGTGAATGCCATTGAACATATTCGTAAACACAGCAAAGTAAAAAGCCTTGCC
>JANMOR010000350.1:0-1947 GCA_031369435.1 Chitinophagaceae bacterium | reverse complement strand
TTTTTGCAAATGATCAGCAGCATTTTTTTGTTGCTCCAGGTTATTATAATATTTCATCCGCCAGTCATGTGCATCCTTCTCATATTTTTCTACATCAATCTCCTGGTCAAACTGACTGCCATGCCTTATGCTCCAGAAATAATGAATAACAAAGCCCAATGCAAGAGCACCGGCCTGGAACATAATAATTTCAGCAATAGAAATCTGGAAATCAAGAAGAGTAATGGGCATTGGAAAGCGTTTTAATCTTGCAAAAAAATCAACAGCAATTTGCAAATGAAAGTTAGTTGCTAAAGCAGAGCATTAAAAGATGAAATTGAAAATTTTATCCCCAAACAGCAGGCTGTTTGTGTATAGTTCATTTATCCATTCACCATGGTACCAACCTTTTCGCCTGTTACAACACGTTTAAGGTTGAGGGGTTTGTTCATATCAAAAACAATGATGGGGAGATTGTTTTCCATGCAAAGGGTGAATGCTGTCATATCCATCACCCGTAAATTCTTCGTTAAACATTCCTGGAACGTAATGTTTTCATACTTGGTAGCAGTGGGATCTTTCTCCGGATCGGCTGTATAAATTCCATCAACCCTTGTTCCTTTTAAGATCACATCTGCATTGATCTCGATAGCACGTAATGAACCGGCTGTATCGGTGGTGAAATAAGGGTTACCTGTGCCCGCACCAAAGATCACCACCCTTCCTTTTTCTAAGTGGCGGATAGCACGGCGGCGGATATAAGGTTCTGCAATCTGTTCCATTTTGATGGCGCTCTGTAAACGGGTGTACACGCCAGCTTTCTCTAAACCTGCCTGCAACGCCATGCCGTTGATAACTGTGGCCAGCATACCCATATAATCACCATGTGCACGTTCAATGCCTGTTTCTGCTTCGTTCATACCACGGTAAATATTTCCTCCGCCTATAACAATGGCTACCTGTACACCCAATTCAATGATACTCTTGATGTCTTTGGCATATTGCGAAATAACGGTGGAGTCCATTCCGAAGTTCTTATCGCCCATCAATGATTCGCCGGAAAGTTTGAGGAGGATGCGTTTGTATTTTGGAAGCATGCTGCGAAGATAAAAGATTTGTCGTGACGGGAAAAAATGAATGCAATTTTGGTGTGAGCTGCAGTACTGCCATGAAACTGTTGTTGCGTCGCACACTTCTACTGCGGTACCAAAACGATCTGAACCTATTGATTACTTTACAAACAAGTCATTTATCAAAAACATTCTCAGGCGATGTCTGTGCTTTGGCAATTGTGGACTGGCTGCACGACTCGCCGTCATTAAATAAATAGTGTTGTAATGTTCCTTACTCCGTAGGACGGCGAGTCGGTTGCACCAGACTACGCCTATGAACGTTTATATTTATTCTATACGGTCTTTAAAGTTCACTTGGGAGGGAAAGAATACCCCTTTAGAGTGATTGAACAAGGCATATAAAGTAAGAAGAAGCAATAAAATTGATGAAGCAATTGATGGATATTGAAAAGCGAACGCAGAACTAAATATAACCAATATGTAACTGACAAAAGGTTTAATAAGTTCTTTTCCCTTTTTTTTATACAAAACATAGATGCCATATAATAATAATCCAGGAATTATTACTATCAAATCAACAAAATCTAGGTTTTCAAAATTTTTGAATTTCAGCCAATACAGAAGCCTAACAGTAATGTATACTAGATCAATTAACAAAATTAGAACAACCCATTCGAAAAGTTTTTTAAGTGTCATCAGATTTTTTTACTTTAAAAATACTGTGGTGATATTGGAAAATCATAGACGTCTTTTTTGGGATAAATCTCCAGACTTTGAAGCATTATGCATCCTGTCTCTTGACAGAATATTGAAATGAAAAAGAAAAGTCAGCAGACTTTTGACAAAAAACTGCGAAGTCTGGAGACTTAGCAGAGCATACTTTCTCGCTATTATA
>JANMOR010000345.1:0-4923 GCA_031369435.1 Chitinophagaceae bacterium | reverse complement strand
TTATCCTGATCTTCTTCCTTTACTTTGATACGGTAGGTGATCTTTACCCAGTTGTACGTTTTAGGAGTTTCAGTGGTAAGATTCGCTTCAACATCCATACTGAAATCGCTGAATTCAACTCTCATTTTATTGAGCATGGATACCACGTCGATCCCGGTGCAACCAGCCAGGGAAGAGAGCATGAGCTTTTTGGGGCGAGGTCCAAGATCTTCCCCTCCATCATTCTCAGGTGTATCAATGGTAATAATATGGTTATCGATTTTGCTTTTGAAGGTCATTCCGCCTTTAAAACGGGTTGTAACAAGATGATCTGCCATGAAAAACTTTAATTTTGAACGCAAACCTATGCATTTAACTCAGTTTTTCTGCAAGCTTTCAAGAGCCTTGCTAAAACCTGAAATAAAAATGAGATTTTATTTGAGATTTTTAGCTGAATTCTCCTACCTTTGCCGTCCAAAAAATTAGTATTATGGCAAGAGTATGTCAGCTTACAGGAAAGGTACCAATGGGCGGAAACAAGGTATCTCACTCAAATATTAAAACCAAGCGTCGTTTTTTGCCTAACCTGCAAACCAAACGTTTTTTCCTGGCTGAAGAAGATAAATGGGTAACTCTTAAAATATCTACTGAAGGTATCCGCACAATCAATAAAAACGGGTTGTACAATGTAGTGAAGGAAATGAGGGCAAAAGGAGAACATATTTAATAAGCATATTTAAATCGAGCTACAATGGCAAAGAAAGGTAACCGTGTTCAGGTAATTTTGGAATGTACAGAGCATAAAACTTCGGGTAAAGCTGGTACAAGCCGTTACATTACCACTAAAAATAAGAAGAACACACCTGAGCGTATGGAGTTGAAAAAGTTCAACCCTATTCTCAAGAAAGTAACAGTGCATAAAGAAATCAAGTAAGAAAAATTAGTACTGTCTTTGTTTTTATACAAAACGACAGTCCACATTTGAGAGTAAACAATTTTCAAATTTGCTAGTTTTCAAATTTTCAAATTAGTATCATGGCAAAAGCAGCAAAAACGGCGATTAAGACAAAAGATCAGAAAGCCGCAGCAGAAGCAAAAAACTGGAGTAAAGTAATTAAGGCTGTACGCAGTCCAAAAACAGGTGCATACACTTTCAAAGAAGCAATTGTGCACAAAGAGAAAGTGAAAGATTACCTGTCTCAAAAATAACTTATACCTGATCAGTATAGGCAAAGCTGTTCCAAATGAAAATATGGAGCGGCTTTGTTGTTTTTATACGATAAGGTTAATATTGTAAAGAAAACATACTCATGGGATTGTTTGGAAAATTATTCGGAAAAAAAGAAAAAGAAAGTCTTGACCAGGGTTTAGAAAAAACCAAAGAAGGGTTTCTTGGAAAAATTGCAAGAGCAGTTGCAGGGAAAAATACAGTTGATACTGAAGTACTCGATAACCTGGAAGATGCATTGATAAGCGCTGATGTTGGAATTGAAACAACTGTTGAAATTATTCAACGTATTGAAGCAAGAGTTGAAAAAGATAAATACATTAATACTTCCGAACTCAATTCAATACTGCAACAGGAAATTGAAAATATATTAACGGATGCACCAACTGATACAACGTATTCAAATTTTGAACTGCCTGCAGGTAAGAAACCTTTTATTATAATGATTGTTGGTGTGAATGGTGTGGGCAAAACAACTACCATTGGAAAGCTGGCTCATCATTTTACCCAGGCAGGTAAAAAGGTGATGTTGGGGGCTGCCGACACATTTCGGGCAGCTGCTGTAGATCAATTGACCATCTGGAGTGAAAGGGCAGGAGTGCCGATTGTGAAACGGGAAATGGGTAGTGATCCGGCTTCAGTTGCATTTGATGCAGTAAGTAGTGCAGTTGCAAAAGACGTCGATGTACTCATCATTGATACAGCCGGACGACTGCATACCAAGACACATTTAATGGAAGAATTAAGTAAGATTAAACGTGTCATTCAAAAAGTAATTCCCGATGCACCACATGATGTGTTACTTGTGTTGGATGGATCAACAGGGCAGAATGCAATTGAACAAGCAAAACAATTTACAGCAGTTACACAGGTAACCGGATTAGTGATAACAAAATTAGATGGTACTGCCAAAGGCGGTGTGGTATTGGCTATTGCTCATCAGTTTAAGATTCCGGTTAAGTTTATTGGCGTTGGTGAAAAGGTGGAAGATCTGTTGGTTTTTGACAAACATGAATTTGCTGATAGTTTATTCAGCCTCAAAAAATAAAAGTATTCTTTAAATAAAAGATTGTTTTAAAAACAAAAACCTCCTGTAAACAGGAGGTTTCTTTTTTGATTCTTTCGAACCTTATTTTTTCTTAGCAGCTTTCTTCTTAGGAGCAGCTTTTTTAGCAGCTTTCTTTTTAGGAGCAGCTTTCTTTTTTGGAGCAGCTTTTTTAGCGGCTTTCTTTTTTGTTGCCATTTTTTGTAGAATTTAATGATTAGTAAAAAACTTAACAGGCTAAAAGTAAAAAAAATTCTGTATAAAAAAAATTTTTTTAAGCACCTGCTTCTACCGGGGCAACTGAAACGAAAGTCTTATTGTCTTTTCCTTTTTTAAATTCAACCACTCCATCGGTTAATGCGAAGATGGTAAAGTCTTTACCAACACCTACATTTTTACCAGGATGATATACTGTTCCACGCTGACGAATAATGATGTTACCTGATGCTGCAGGTTGACCACCATATATCTTAACACCAAGGCGTTTGCTTTGTGAATCACGACCATTCTTTACACTTCCTTCACCTTTTTTATGTGCCATCTTATTCTGATTTGAGTATTTGAAAATTTAAAATCTGAAAACTGTATCAATCAATTTTTCAAATTTTACGCAATCCCTGTTACTTTAATTTGTGTGTATAAAGTGCGATGTCCTTTTTTCTTGCGGAATCCTTTACGACGTTTCATTTTAAACGCAATCACTGTTTTACCTTTTCTCTCAGCGAGAATTTCAGCTTTCACTTTTACTTTAGCATCAGCACCAATGCTGACATTTCCATCAGTATCAGCAAATAATACATCAGAAAATTCAACCTCATCGCCGGCATTACCATCAATGTGAGGGATATACAGGCTCTGGCCTTCTGTAACTCTAAATTGCTGACCGGCTATTTTAACTACTGCAAACATAACTTTCCAATATTAGGGCTGCAAAGGTAGGGATAAAAATGATTTGAAAACAAGTTTTAATCAAAAAAATACAGCCTCATTTTAACGGTGCTCTTTGATGTTGTAAAGCTACATTTGTGAGCTTAAAAGCAGGCTTCAGTATGAAAATTAAATCAATCCTTGCAAAACCATTTGCAGGGTATATCTATAAGACGATTCAGAAAAATAAGACTACGGCTGTTTCTGATCAGGAAAATATCATGAAACAGCTTCTGAAAGAGGGCAGGAAAACGGAATATGGTAAAGCAATTGGTTTAGACGGGGTTAATACTTATGATGAATATAAAAATGCTGTTCCCATTATAGATTATGAACAATTACGCCCCTGGATTGATAAGATCATTGAAGGCAAACATAATGTACTCTGGAAGGGAATACCCCTTTATTTTGCCAAAACTTCCGGCACTACCAGTGGGGTTAAATATATTCCTATCACAAAAGATTCAGTGGACAATCATTTTGGTACAGCCAGAAATGCAGCCCTTTGCTATGCAGCTGAAACCGGGAATACACGTTTTTTTGATGGGAAACTCATTTTTCTATCGGGTTCGCCTGAATTGGTAAGAATGGGAGGCATCCCTACCGGCCGCCTGAGTGGGATATCGAATCACCTCATTCCAAAATATTTGCGTACCAATCAATTGCCTTCTTACGAAACCAATTGTATTGAAGATTGGGAAACCAAGCTTCAAAAGATTGTTGATGAAACAATCAACCAGAATATGACTCTCATCAGCGGAATACCCCCCTGGATGCAGATGTATTTTGATGAACTCACAAACAGAACCGGTAAAAAAGTTGGAGAAATTTTCCCCAATTTCAGTGTTATGGTACAGGGCGGTGTAAATTTTGAACCTTACAAAGCAAAACTTTTTGAGAGTATTGGTCGTAAAATAGATTGCATTGAACTTTTTCCTGCCAGTGAAGGTTTCTTTGCTTTCCAGGATTCGCAGGAGGCTGAAGGATTATTACTCAACAGTAATGATGGAATTTTCTTTGAATTTATTCCGGCAGATGAAATCTATAAGGAAAATCCAACAAGAATTACATTGAAAGATGTAGAACCGGGAGAAAGTTATGCCATGATCATCAACAGCAATGCCGGTCTTTGGGGTTATAATCTCGGCGATATTGTACGATTTGTTTCAACTAATCCTTACAGGCTTATTATTACCGGCAGAACAAAACATTTTATTTCTGCTTTTGGCGAACACGTTATAGGTGAAGAAGTGGAACAAAGCTTATTAAAAGCAGCATCGGAAGATGGTGTTCATATAACCGAATTTACAGTTGCTCCTATGATACAGCAGGGAGTAGGAAAAAGTTACCATGAATGGTTTATTGAGTTTGAAAATAAACCTGAGAATATGAAACGGTTTGAGCAAATGATCAATGATAACTTAAGAGAGAAAAATATTTATTACGATGATTTAATTACAGGCAATATCTTAACACAGTTGAAAATAACAACTGTCAAAAAGAATGGATTTATCGATTACATGAAAAGTATTGGTAAATTGGGAGGACAAAACAAAGTGCCTCGTCTCAGCAATGATCGCATAATTGCTGATGACCTGATGAAATGGGCTGAACATAATTAATCTTAGCAGAGGATATACATGAAAAAAAGAATTGCCATTTTTGGATCAACCGGCTCTATCGGCACACAGGCATTGGCTGTAATTGAAACCAATCCCGAATTATTTGAAGTTGAAATACTCAC
>JANMOR010000319.1:0-1842 GCA_031369435.1 Chitinophagaceae bacterium | reverse complement strand
TATTTTTACCTGCCGGTTATGAAAAAGGAAAGAAATATCCAACCATCATTTATTATTACGAAAAGCTATCGCAAACATTACACAACTGGAACAACCCTGGTTTTAGTGGTACAGGTTGGAATCCGACTATGTACACCAGCAATGGTTATGCAGTGTTTATTCCGGATATCGTTTATAAAATGGATGACCCCGGTATGAGTGCAGTGTGGTGTGTATTACCCGGCGTAAAAGCAGCTATTGCAACAGGTGTAATTGATGAAACAAAAATGGGCATACACGGTCATTCATGGGGTGGCTATCAAACAGCATTCCTCATTACACAAACCAATATGTTTAAAGCAGCGGCAGCAGGAGCACCACTTACAAATATGGTGAGCATGTATGATTTGATTTACTGGAATGCCGGCATCGGCAATATGCAAATTTTTGAAGCATCACAAGGACGTTTCAAAGGTGCACCATGGGAAAACTGGGAATCGTATTTACGCAACTCACCTGTTTATCATGTAAAAAAAGTAAACACTCCTTTATTAATGTTACATAATGATAAAGATGGCGCCGTTGATTTTACACAAGGCATTGAATTTTATAATGCCTTACGACGTTTGAAAAAACCGGTTGTGCTGATGCAATACAAAGGCGAGAACCACGGTCTTGCAAAAATTGAAAACAGGAAGGATTACAGTGTGCGGATGATGGAGTTCTTTGACTATCATTTAAAAGGTGCTGCAATGCCTGATTGGTTAAAGACCGGTGTTGATCACTTGAATATTACGGAGCATCTCAATACAAGAGTGTTTGATGAACAGGATTAATAAAAGATGAAATGAATAATAAAAAACCACTCTGAAGAGAGTGGTTTTTTATTGCTTCCTTACTCTGATGGGTGAATGCATAAAAAACGTTCTCAGGCGATGTCTGTGCAAATGGCAATTGTGTGCTGGCTGCACGACTCGCCGTCTTCAATAGGAAAATTTAAACAGTCTAACTCATCTTTATTAAATCAATATCCTCTCCGTAATATGGCGAGTCGGTTGCACCAGACTGCGCCTGTGAACGTTCTTCTACTTTATTTATCTTTCATAACTTCACTCGTAGGAGAAGGAGTATTTGATTTTATAACTTTTGTATTTCCCTTACATAGTCATACTGTAAATCTTCATGCAAAGTTGCAACTGCTTTATTAATTTTTTTTAATTGAAACTGGTAGATATTGCTGAGTACGGGATTCTTATGGATAGGGATATCCAGGGCTTTCATAGTAGAACAAAAATAAATAAGCAATTCAATTTCAACAACAGGTAAGCCGCTGTAACGGGTGTATTTATTCGCAGTACGAAGTATTTTTCGTAAAGTCTTTTTTACAAAATATACATTGGTTTTGTTCATCGCCTCAAATTGCAAATCCATTTCCTGTTTTACACTTTTAATGTAAGCAGTTGTATCATGGGCTTCAAAAAGCAAATAGGTTAACAATTCTTTATTCTCTTTTTTGAACCTCGCCAGCCGCAGGCAGAGCTCAGTTAATTTTGATGCAGAATTGTTGCTCAACTCCTGTTTTAATTCATTGATGGTTGCTGCTTTCATATTTTACTGATGTGTCTTTTTCTGCAATCTAAATTACAGATTATCGATTAGCTGAAAGATTAGTGTTTATTCCTTTTTGAAATGTGTGAATACTGTAAATTCTTTTCTAAGTCATGTAATATTTATACATCCTGATGTACAGAACTTTATGGCAAGGAAAGTTTCATTCATTCAATAAAATTTAAATAATGCCATTTATCCTGTCAACACAAAGCGGAAGCGATCCCGTACAAATTTATTATGAAGATCTTGGTA
>JANMOR010000298.1:0-4382 GCA_031369435.1 Chitinophagaceae bacterium | reverse complement strand
GGCCGCTATGCGGAGCTGTATGACGCCTTCTACGCGGACAAGCCATACGCGGACGAGGCGCGATTCATTTACGATCTGCTGTGCCGATAAGGAAGCAGTAAAAAGCAAAAAGAGAATAGAAGAAAGAATAAGTTTCATTTCACAAATTTTTTTTGATAATGGCGAACCAATGCTTTGACGTGCAAAGCTTTTTCGAACCTGCGCATTCGTACTTAATATTTTTGTTTATAAATGCTGCAAGAAGACAAAAATACGAGCTGATTCGTAATTTGGCTCGCCACTCCTGTAATTAGAGAAAGCTTAACAAAAAAGGAAGGGTTGATAAAAATCAACCCTGAAACCTAAACCAACTGCATATGAGAAATTCTTAATTTTTGTTCCTGAGCAGCTCATCCATCCCTTTGTCTGCATCTTTTGCAGTTGCAGGACGGATCTTGCTGATTCCAGATTTATAGATGAGCTCATCCATTTGCTGATCGGCATTAAGACCAACCACAGGCGAAATGTTTTTCAAAACTGATGCATTGACCATAAAATCCATTTCATCATCAGCATTTGCTTTTTCAAAGCCGATTGCTTTGCTGAACTGTGCTGCTTTTACTCTGTTTTCAGCATCATCGTTCATGGTTTTGTCCATGATTGCATCTGCATCAATGGTTTCTGCATTCAGCATTTTACCAAAGAGTGGTGCAGCAACAGTTGTATTGAATGTTTCATTCAACTCAACATCAGCATCAAGTGTTTCATTTTTCAGGTTTTTACCAAAAGCAACGGCCATTCTACGATTAATCAATTCAACCTTAGTAAATACAAGGTCTATTTTGTTATCAGCTAAACCAATAGAATTGATATTGATATTTTTAAAGGAATAAGCCATCATACTGTTTACCCAGGTATTAATGTCCATATTATTGATGCGTACATCAGCGCTAAAGGCATTTCTGTTGGTGATAACAATATTTTGAATTCCATTTACAAAAGTTACTGTGCAGCAAGTATCAACAGTTGAAGTTGATTGCATAGTAACTGATTGTTGCTCTTCCTTTTTAGTTGTGTCTTCCTGTGTAAAAGACATAGCACCCAGGGCTAAACCTGAAAGGAGTAATGATGCTGTGAAACGCATAATTCTGCTGCTTAAATTTTTGTTCTGTTTGAGTGTTCCGTTTGTTTCGGGATTCACTGTTAATTTGGTTGTCATCTGTTTTTTTGATGTTTAAGGTTCTTATTATTTAATCCCTTTCGGGTTTTCTTTTCTTTCAATTGTATAACAAAGATACTATTTAAAACTGGTACTTTGCAATACATAATACCTTGTTTGGCTTTATAAGCTGATGAATGGTCATTTTTTCAATTTAACCGGTCATCAGACCTTCTCATTTCTCTTTCAGCTGTTATTATAAACCGTGGTATCTGTCAATTTGCAGTTTAGCAGGGATTGTTTTCGAAGTAAACTGGTAAAGGCGGTGTTTCTTTATAAACCGGAGCTTTGGATACCGTTTTTTATATTGACGCTGCAAAGTTACAACGGGGCAAACGATCTTCCAACTAAAGTTTCAATTATTTTTGAAAATTAGATACTTACTGACACTTTAGTGTTTCTGCTTATATTTCAATCAAAGAACTTGTGCATATGTGACGACTAATGATGTCTTTTGTTACAATTGCTACACAAAATTCTAAAGTTTTTTTGGAGAAAGGGAGTGAATAAGGGACAAATGGCATCAACAAAATGTTAAGGCAAAATGCCCGTCGGTGAGTTGTTGTAAACCGTGTATGAATGGGTGTTTTAAAGCGGTGACTTGTACTACCACAAAGTAGTATGCGGGATGAATGGAAATGACGATCAGATCTTTTGGCTGTTTGAACTTATTTTTTTCATCAGCCAGCTTTCTTTTACAGGAATGAGCCAGTTATTCTCAAGTTCTTCTTTTGTTTGCACAAGGTTATTAAAATAAATACTTTCAGTACTGATAAACTGATGTTCAATTGCATATTGCAATTGTTGAAGCGGAAGCAATTCTACTTTATCTTTTATAACGAATGCAAGATTCTGCCTGTCAAACATGCTTACTTTAAACAGGGTTTCTATTTCCTTGATCAAACGAACACTGCTATCGGTGCTGCATCCGCTTACACCGGTTGCATTTTCATCAGCCATTATCACAATAAACTGACCAAAGAACAAAGTGGCAAATCCTTTTACCGGTGTTCCATGACTTTTCCAGTTTTCAGTAAAGTGGTTGAGCAAATCTTCAATTTGTAATGCTTCACTCATAAAGAATAAACGACTGCTTTGATAAACCCACACACGGGAATCAGGAGCAAAATCACCAGGAAGAAGATGTTTGAATTCGAGATTCATACTACAAAGGTAATGGAGAGTTCTGTTTTGTAAAAAGTTAGTTGTTGTTACTTTCTTTTTTCCTCCTGCGATTATAATTTCTGAATGCATCATAGGCTGCAAAACAAATTCCGATGACTGCAATCACAAGCAGGTATTTATTCCAGTCGGGGAAAAGTAGATTGTTTTTACTTCCTGTAAAATTTCCAATACCCCAACGGATAAGATTAATGATAACCAGAATTACACCGCACAGCAATGCAATAAAAAATGCAACACCGGTATAATGAAAAACTGCAGCTCTTGAATTTGCAAACAGGATCGGTTCATCTTTTTTTGATTCATCCGATTTTTTGTTGAACCATGTATCCGAGTCGAGCAAGCCAAGAATCATAGCAAAAATGAGGTACCTGATAAGGCTTTGCTGAATAATGCGGTTGAGGGATATATCATTCTCCACCCAATCAACCAAAAAACGGATGATGAGGAATACAAGAAAGAATAAGACTGTTCGTTGTAAAAAATTTTTCCAGTTAAATGTTGTTAAGAGGTGCTTCATTGATGCTGAGTTTAACTTCAGAAAATTAATAAAGTATCATTACATACTGGCGGCAATAAGTTCAGCAATATCCATCACTTTTACCTGGTCTTCCTTTTCTGCTACTTTTACTCCATCAGTTAACATGGTATTACAAAAAGGGCAGGCTGCTGCAACAATCGATGCGCCGGTTTCAACCGCTTCATTGGTTCGTTCCCAGTTTACACGGGTATCGCCTTTTTCTTCTTCTTTAAACATTTGTGCACCACCTGCTCCACAGCAAAGTCCATTACTCCGGCAACGTTTCATTTCAACCAGTTCTGCATCGAGGGCTTCCAAAATTTTTCGGGGGGCTTCATAAATATTGTTGGCACGGCCTAAATAACAACTGTCGTGATAGGTGATCTTTTTTCCTTTGAATGAACCACCTTCTTTCAATTTTAATTTCCCTTCGTCAATGAGTTGCTGTAATAAAGTTGTATGATGAATGACTTCATAGGTTCCACCCAATGCAGGATATTCATTTTTTAATGTGTTGAAACAATGCGGACAGGTAGTTACAATTTTTTTAATGTTGTACCCATTCAGCACCTGTATATTATTATAGGCCATCATCTGGAAAAGAAATTCATTCCCTGCCCTTCTTGCAGGATCGCCGGTACACATTTCTTCTTTTCCCAGTATTGCGAATTTGATTCCTACTTTATCCAATATAGCTGCAAAGGCTTTCGTGACCTTTTGTGCCCGTTGATCAAAACTGCCTGCACAACCAACCCAGAATAAAACTTCGGGGATTTCATTTTTGGCGATCATCTCAGCCATTGATGGTACATGCATGCAAAAGAATTTGTTTCAAAACTAGGGCAAAAGCATTTAAATACAATCAGTACATTGTTCATATATTAATATGGCCTGTTATCTTTGAACTTCATGCTTAAAAAATTGTTTCAACGATTCACTAACTGGGAGCTGTGGCCTTTTTCTGTTATTTATTTTCCCATCAGCTTTGTTTGGGTATGGTACATTATCAGGAGCAGGGCTGTTTGGTTCTTTACTCCATCTAACCCAACCATTGCCTTTGGTGGATTTGAAGGAGAAGGGAAAAAAGAAATGTATGATCAGTTACCGCCCCATACTGTACCCCGCACCAATTACATTATGCATGATCTTTCTTTCAATGAAGTAAAAGAACAATTGAATATAGCCGGGTTTCAATATCCTTTTATTGTAAAACCCGATGTAGGCATGAAAGGTATTTTGTTCAGGAAGATCGACACAGAAGAGCAATTAAAAAAATACCATGAACGGATACCTGTTGAATACATTGTACAGGACCTTATTGAATTGCCGGTTGAAGTGAGTGTGTTCTATTACCGGCATCCATTACAACAAAAGGGAACAGTGAGTGGTTTCATTAATAAAGAATTGCTGCATATAATTGGCGACGGAAGATTAACGTTAAAGGAATTAATTGAATCTCACCCACGGGCAAAACATCGTATT